>NZ_JASATQ010000012.1:0-94485 GCF_038440415.1 Sphingomonas sp. OTU376
CCCCCGGGGCCCGGGCCCTGCCGCCACACAACCCCGGCCCCCGGGCTTGCCCCGGGGAGCGATCAAATACGGGTGCGAAGTTCAGCATGACGGCCACGAAACGGTCGGCTATCCAACGCGCCATGCTCGATCGCCTCAAGGCCCTTGGCACCCGCCCCTGGCTCGTCGCCCCGCTGCTCGCCATCGTCGCCCAGGCGCTGTTCCTGGTCCATCTCGACCAGCCCAGCGTCATCATGTTCGACGAGGTGCATTATCTGCCCGCGGCGCAGGCGCTGCTCGACCTGTCGGGCCCGCGCAATGTCGAGCATCCGATGCTCGGCAAGGAGCTGATCGCGGCCGGGATGGCGCTGCTCGGCGACAATCCGTTCGGCTGGCGCATCGCCTCGACCCTGTTCGGCACAGCGACCGTGCTCGGCGTGTTCGCCTTCCTGTGGCTGCTCGTCGGCAACATGCGCGCGGCGGTGGTCGGCGCGGTGCTGACGATGCTCAACCAGACCGTCTACGTCCAGGCGCGCACCGGCATGCTCGACATCTTCCTGGGCGCCTTCCTGGTCTGGGCGATCGTGATGCTGCTCTGGGCGATGCAGGGCACAGGCAAGGCGGTGTGGTGGCGCTGGATCGCGGGCAGCGCGCTGCTCGGCTGCGTCACCGCGGTCAAATGGGCCGGCGTGCCCTATATCGTGCTTGCCGCCCTCTCCTTCCTCGTCATCCGTGCCCGCGACGCCCGGCTGGCGAGGAAGCCGATCCTCTCGGCGCTTTCGGGCAAGGACCAGCGCCACTGGGCCGGCCTGCCCGCCATCCCGGCGATCCTGGCGATGGGCGTGGTGAGCGTGGTCACCTATTTCCTCACCTTCACCCCGGCCTTCTTCTACACCACCGATCCGCTGACTTCGCTCGGCGCGCTGTTCAGCCAGCAGATCCACATGTGGCAGATGCAGACCCAGATCCTGCCGCACCACACCTATCAGTCGAGCTGGTGGAGCTGGCCGCTGATGCTGCGGCCGATCTGGTATTTCTATGAGTGGGATCGCGGTGCACAGCGCGGCGTGCTGCTGATCGGCAACCCGCTGATCCTGTGGGGCGGGCTGGTCGCGGTCGCCGCCTGCTACTGGGCTTGGTTCAGGGACAGGGCGATCAAGCCGCTGTCGGTCGCGCTGCTATGGACCGGGAGCCTGGCGATCTATGTGGTGATCCCCAAGTCGATCGGCTTCTTCTATTACTACCACCCGAGCAGCATCTTCCTGTGCATGGCGATCCCGATCGCCTTCCAGCATTTCGATCGCGGCCGGAACCGCGGCTGGGAGGAATGGTTCGCCGCGCTGTCGCTGCTGGTGTTCGGCTATTTCTACCCGATTCTCTCGGGCGCGCCGCTGGCCGACAGCCAGGGGTTCACCCACTGGATGTGGCTGGGCAGCTGGCGGTAGGCTGACACTCCCCTCCCTTTCAGGGGGGGAATGAGGTCAGTACCGCCCCCAGACGAAGCGCGACGACAGCGCGAAGTTCCACACCGCCGCCACCGCGATCCCGGCAAGCGCCGCGAAGCGCCAGTCGCCATGCTGGACGTTGTGCAGGAACGCCGCGACGCCGACATTGGCCGCCGCGCCCACGCCGCACACCACACAGAAGCTCGCCCAGCCCGCCAGCAGCGGCCCCGGCCCCTTCAGCCTTTGCTCACGATAGGTGAGCGCGTTGTTGAGGAAGAAGTTGAAGGTCATCGCGATCACGGTCGCCAGGATCGTCGCGCCGACGAACGGCCAGGCCATCCCGCGGAAGAACAGCGCCAGCACCAGGAAATGCACCCCGGCGCCCAGCGCGCCGATGCCGGAGAACATCACGAAGCGCACCGGCACGACGCGCCCGAACATCCGGTCGTACAGCGCGATCAGATATTCCATCGCCACGACGTAATCGAGCTTGGACTCGCCCAATGCCCGGGTGCGGAACACGTACGGCAGCTCCAGGAACTTCAGCGGCCGGTGCGACGCCGTCATGATGTCGAGCAGAATCTTGAAGCCGATCGCCGAGAGCGTCGGCACCAGGTCGCGGACGATGCCGGTGCGGATCATGAAGAAGCCGCTCATCGGGTCCGACAGATCGGCCTTGAGCACTTTGCGCGAGAGCCTGGTCGCGAGCGCCGACTTCGCCACGCGCTCCTCGTCCCATTCGCCGGTGCCGCCGCCATCGACAAAGCGCGAGCCGATCACCACGTCGAGCGCGTCATCGCCTTCCAGTGCGTCGAGCATCTTGGGCAGCAGCGTCTCGTCGTGCTGCAGGTCGCCGTCGATCACCGCCACGAAGGGTGCCGCGGTGGCGCACATCCCCTCGATGCACGCGCTCGACAGCCCGCGCCGGCCGATCCGCTGGATCACCCTTACCCGGGGATCGCGACGACCCAGTTCGCGGGCGGCATCCGCCGTCCCGTCCGGGCTGTTGTCGTCGACGAAGATCGCTTCCCAGTTCCGTCCCGCAAGCGCCGCATCGAGCTTCTCGATCAGCAACGGCACGTTCGCGCGCTCGTTGAAGGTCGGGATGACGACCGCAAGCTCGAGCTGCGCAGGGATCACACGAGCTCCTTGAGCACCGCGTCACCCATCTCGCTGGTCGACATCGACCCGCCCAGATCGGCCGTGCGCGCGCCCTTGGCAAGCGCCTCGCCGACCGCGCGCTCGACCTTGAGCGCCGCTTCCTCATTGCCGAGCGAATGGCGCAGCAGCATCGCCGCCGAGAGGATCGCGCCGCAGGGATTGGCCTTGCCCTGTCCGGCGATGTCGGGTGCCGAGCCGTGGATCGGCTCGTACATGCCATTGTCTCCGCTCCACGCGCGCAGCGAGGCCGAGGGCAGCATGCCGATCGAGCCGGCGCACATGCTCGCCTGGTCGGAAAGGATGTCGCCGAACAGATTGCCGGTGACGATCACGTCGAACGCCGCAGGCGCGCGGACCAGCTGCATGGCGGCATTGTCGACATACATGTGGGTCAGCTGCACGTCGGGATATTCGGTCGACAGCTCGTTGACCACGTCGCGCCACAGCTGCGACGTCTCGAGCACGTTCGCCTTGTCGACCGAGCAGAGCTTCTTCTTGCGGCGCTTGGCCATTTCGAAGCCGACGCGGGCGATCGCCTCCACCTCGATCTCATTGTAGCTCATGATGTCGAAGCCCTGACGCAGGCCCTCGGGCGTCTGCCGGCGGCCCTTCTCGCCGAAATAGACGTCGCCGACCAGTTCGCGGACGATGACCAGGTCGAGGCCCGCCACCACTTCGGGCTTTAGCGGCGAGGCGTCGGCCAGCGCCGGGAACAGCGTCGCGGGGCGGATATTGGCGAACAGGCCCAGCTCGCGGCGGATGCCGAGCAGCGCCGCTTCGGGGCGCAGGCGGCGCTCCAGCGCCTCGAAGCGCGGATCGCCGATCGCGCCGAACAGCACGGCATCGGCCTTCTTGGCGAGGGCGAGGGTTTCCTCGGGGAGCGGCCGTCCGGTGAGCAGATAGGCCGCGCCGCCGACCGGCGCCTCCTCGAAATCGAGGCCCAGGGCCAAGGCTTCCAGAACCCGGCGCGCCTCGCGCGTAACTTCCGGACCGATCCCGTCACCGGGAAGAACAGCAATCAGCGGCAATGCAAGCTCCCACGTCTACGGCGCCCGCTTTGCCGCTGTTGTGGCGCTTAGGCAACAGCGCGCTTCAACCGGTCGACCAGCCTTGCGCGGGCGGCAAGCAGCTCGGCACCCTTTCCGATCAGCACATCGCGCTCGAGGAAATGGCCGGTGAGCTTCAATCCGTCGAGGATATCGTCCCATGCCGCCTCGCCGCCCTCGACCAGGAAGCGCGGCAGGCGGAGCAGCCGGTTCTCATAGCCCTCCGCGCCCAGCCGACTGACCGCGATGCCGCTCTTGGGGCTTACATAGGCGAGGTCGTCGTTGCGGCCGGTGGCGGCGCAATGCTCAAGGTCGAGACCGAAGCCGAGCTCGGCGAGCAGCAGCAGCTCGTAGCGGACCAACGCCACTGCCCAGCCGCGCGCCGCCGGCGCCACCTCGATCGCCGCCAGCACGCCGTCGAGCGCGGAATAGAGCCGCGGATAGGGCAGCCCCTCGGGCAGGGCGAAGGCACTGAGGGCGGTCGCCCATTGGAAGGCGGCGGCCGGCAAGGCCTCGGAGAACATCGCGGCACGGCTATGGAGCAGCTCCACCGTCAGCCCGGGCAGCGCGTCCTCGGTCCGCGAGCGCCATTCGCCATGGACGAGGTTGGCCGGCTGCAGCACCGGCCGCAGCGTCCGGCCATGCCCGCCGCGGACATAGCCCGGCTGCACGCCGTCGGCTTCGGTGAACGCCCGCACAATCGCCCCATGCTCGCCATGCGCGCGAACGGAGAGGATGATGGCTTCGGCGCGGAGATGCATTGCAACGGGATTAGCCCGCCTAACTCCAACCGTCACCCCGGCCTCGAGCCGGGGTCCCGCTGTCGTGCCCTCGGAAAGAAGAAGCGGGATCCCGGCTCAAGGCCGGCATGACCGAGCAATCACCCCCGCCGCACCTTCTTCGCCGCTTTCTCCAGCCCGGCGCGCTTCACCAGCGCCTTCACGCCCGCGACCCCGCGGTTGAACCCGCCCAGCGCGGCCATCGTCACCCGGTTGGCGAGCGAGGGGCGCAGCAGGAACAGGTCGACACAGTCCACGCCGCCGGTGGCGAACTGGCGCTTGTGCTGGCCTTCGCCCTCGGTGAAGTCGAAGCGCGCGAACGCGCCTTCCTCGAACAGGTCGCGCATCGCCTCGAGCTGGAGCACCGCGCCCGGCGACAGGTCGTTGAACGCCGGATCATGCCCGACATAGGCATAGATCACCACGCCGCCCTCGATCACCGGGCAATAGAGATAGGCCGCCGGCTCGCCCGCGATGTAGAGCAGCCAGGCGCGGACCTGCCCCGCCGCGCCCTGCGCCAGCATCGTCGCGATGAACTCGGCGCTGTCGGGCAGGCCCGAGCCGAGCAGACGCTCCTGGTAGGTCCTCAGCGAGATCCGCCGGGCGACGTCATGGAATGCTTCCAGCTCATGCGCCTCGCGGAAGGCACGCACATCCAGCTCGCCGCCGCTCTCGGCCGCGATCTTCTTGGCCTTGCGCTTGATGCCCTGGCGCGCGTTGGACGACAGCCCGTTCCACCACGCATCGAAGCCGATGCCGAACTCGGTGAAGTAGCGCGTGTAGCGCTGGCGGATGAAGGGCAGCATGTCGCCCGACGCCTTGACCAGCCCCGGCACCAGATGCTCGGGCAGCGAGGTAACGACATAGCCATGCGCCTCGCGCGGCAGCTGGGGCAGCACCGGCAACCGGTCCGCCCGGGCCTCGTCGAGCGTCAGCGGCAGGCGCACCAGCGCGCGCTGGATCGTCGCCAGCGTGCGGGCGCCGATCTCGAACTTGAGGCTGGTCGGCTTTGCCTGCGGCATTTCGGCGGTGACTTCGCTCATCGCGTTCACGCGGCACGCTCCTCGACCAGGTTCGACCAGAGCTGCTCGGCCTGGCGCCAGCGCGTGCGGAGCAGGCTCGGCCCGAGGGGTGCGTCGTCCTGGCCCAGCGCCATGCGCGGACGGTCTGCGAAATGTTCGGTCACCAACACCCCCCGGCGGCTGGCCAACATGCGGCACAGCGCCTGAAAGCGCCGTACATGGACAGCGTTAGGCCGCGTCCCGGCGCGATTTGCAAGCTCGAACCCATGGCTGACGATCGTGACTGCCGAATGGCTGCGCACCACGGCATGGTCGAGCGCCGCGCGCATCTCGCCCGCCGAGAGCGCGCAGATCTGGAAATGGCGCAAATGCCCGGCGCGATCCTCGATCAGGGTCACTGGAACCTCGACGATCCCGCGATGCTCGATCGGCGCGATCTGGCACGGACCCAGGTTGATCGCGCTCGGCCAGGGATGCTCGGAGCCGTTATGGCTGCTGTCATAGACGAAGCCGAGCTGCGCCAGCGCGCCCAGCGTGTCGTCGCTCGCCGAATAGCTGCCCGAGCGGAACGCCACCGGCTCCTGCGCGCCCGCCGCGACCAGCATGTCGGACGCGCCTTCGATCAGCTTCACCTGCTCTTCGAAGCTGTAGTCGATCAGCTCGAACGCGCCATAGGTCGCGCCGCCGTCTCCGGCATGCGCCCCGGTCCAGTTGGGATGGAGGTGCAGCTGTACTTCCTGCCCGGCCTCCAGGATCGCGCCGACCACGCGCTTGATCGGGTCGAGGCCATAGACCAGCGCCGGCATAGGATCGACGAAGAAGCAGGCCTTGAGCCCGTGCTTGGCCAGCTGCTCCAGCTGCCAGCCGACCCCCACATTGGCGGGCTCCAGCGAACGCTGGACGATCGTATCGACATCGAGACCGGCGACGTGGTGCCGCCACATGATCTCGGTGTCGATCGTGATGAAGACCCGGGTAGCCATTCCGCCCCTTTAACGCAGGGGCGTGAAGATTTAGCCAACGCCCCACCGCATCCCGGGCCGCATCAGGGCTTGATTCCGTACTTCGCATAATCCTCGTCGATGCGCGGAGAGATCATCCGCGCGGCGGCGAGATCGTCGGCCGCACCGGGCGCGCCGGTCTTCGTCCTGATCACCCCGCGCATGTAGAGGCTCGCCGCCATGCCCGGCGCCTGGTCGAGCGCCGCGTCGAAATCGGCAATCGCATCGTCCATCCGTCCGAGCCGGAAATAGACCAGCCCGCGGCTGTCGAGGATGGCCGCCGAAGAGTCGGCCAGCTCGATCGCCTTGGTGCAGTCCTTGAGCGCGGTGTCGAGCGCGACGTTGAGCGTACCCTTGATCCAGCAGCGCTGGTTGAGCAGCGAAGGATTGCCCGGGGTCGCCTTGATCGCCGCGTCGATCGCCGCAACGGCCTCGGTCGGCTTGCCGGCATCGCCGAGCAGGCTCGACTGCAGCATCAACAGGTCGTTCCTGTCCTTGCCCGCGGTCTTCATCCGCTCGGCGACCAGTGCCAGCGCCTCGTCGGCACCGCCATGATCGGCGCGAAGCCGGGCATAGCCGTCGAGCGCCGCCGCCGAGCCCGGCTCGAGCGCGCGGGCCTTCTTCATGTCCTCCAGCGCCTTGACGTCGTCACCCAGCGCCATCCGCAGCCGGGCGCGCCACAGATAATTGTCGGCGCTCGGGGCCAGCGCGATCACCTTGTCGACATCGACCAGCGCCGCCTTGCGGTCATAGATGCTCTCGAGGAAGGTCGCACGGGCCGAATAGCCTTCCACTTCGTTGGGCTTGTCGGCGATGCGCTTGGCATAGACCGCCAGTACCGGATCGAGCAGCTTGCCTGCCCGCGCCGGCGCGATCGCCTTCCAATAGGGCGGCGTATCCTCGGGCGCGTCGAGCTTGAGCAACCGCAGCTTGGCCGCATCCACCTGCGCGCGCACTGTCGGGATGTCGCCGGACGCGATCTCGCGCACGCCGGTGGTGGCACGATCCTCCACCGTCACCCATTCGCCGGCAAGCTGGACGTTGCGGCTCAGCGCCGCCCCGGCCAGGCTGGCGGGCAGCGTCTGGTCGCCTTCGAGTACGAAGCCGGCGCCGCTTCCGGGCAGGCGGATGCGGGTGCGAACGCGCGTGCTGCCGGGGTCGCCGCTGCTCACCGGGATCGCGGCCCATTCGGGCTTGCTGCGATCGGGGGCGAACTCGACGCTGCTCACCGCGGTATCGAGGCCCAGCCGATAACGGCCATCCTCCTTCGTCCAGCCCGGCGAGGAAATGCCCGACGCGGTGAGGATCGTCGCGCCGCTCGCCTCGTCATAGCGCACATTGCGTTCGCTGACCTGAGCGTTGGCGACATATTGGCCGACCGTGGCATCCGCCATCTCGGCGGCCTTCTCCTTGCCCATCTGCGCGGAGAAGCGGAGCATCATCGCGCTCTGCCCGCGCAACTCGGCGCGCAGCGTGAAGGGCGCGGGCAGGTTTACGCCGGCGCGCCCGTCCAGCTCGACATCGACCGAGGCATCGGGCCGGGCATTGGCGCGCAGCGGCATCTTCTCCAGCCCGGCGCCCGCCACCCGCAGCGGCAGCGCGTTGCGGAACGGCGGCACGTCATCGAGGTCGGCCTGGCGGCTGCCCAGCGCCGTGCCGTCAAGCCACAGCACCTGCCCGCCGATCGTCGCGCGAACGATCACATGGTCGAAGGCGGACGGCGCCGGCATCCGGTTGGGCACATTGTCGCCCAGCGTCGCATTGACCAGCGCGGGCTCGGCCTCGATCCCCAGCGCGCGCAGCAGCGCGGTCAGCAGCAGCGTCTTCGCCTTGCAGTCGCCATAGCGCAGCGTCCAGGTCTGGGCCGGCGTCTGCGGCACATAATTGCCGCCGTCCATGCCGCGATAGAGGTAGCGCACCTGCTCCTGCACCAGCTGCAGCGCCATCGCCGCACGGGTGCGCGGATCGCTCGAAGCGGCCGCGATCTTCGCCACTTCGGCGGCGATCGGGCCGTCGGGCGCGATCGTGCCATCGGTCTTGTAGAGCGGCGCCATCGTCCGCGACACTTCCTCCCAGCCGGCAAAGGTCGTCGCCTCGAACAGCGGCAACGGGCGGAAGCGCAGCGGCGCGTCGCCCGGTACTTCCTCCGGTTCCGGGAACGGCATCAGCACGCCGATCTCGCGAAAGCCGTCATGGCTGATCGGCACGAAGGTGTCGGGCAGATATTGCGACTTGAAGTTCACCTTCATCGCCTCGGGCCAGATCACCCGGAGATGACCATATTTCACCGGCGCGGGCGCGGCGATCAGCGGTGCCATGGTCTGCAGCCGGCCACCCAGCGCGGGGTCTCGACGCACCGTCGAGATCACGACGCGCAGCACATCGCCCACGCGCAGCCCCTCCACCGCCATGGTCGCAGTGAGCAGCCCGTTCATCTGCGCGCGTTCGAGCATCTGCTCGCGGCGCAGCACGGTGAATTTCTGCCCGGCCTTGAGCACATCGATCGTCTCGCCGCCGCGCAGGATCTCCACGCTGTGGACGATCAGGTCGCCGCTGGTCGGCTCCCAGGGGAATTGCAGCGTGCCCGCCTGGGTGAGGACCTCCGGCGACGCGATGTGGAGCATCATGTCGGCATAGGCCCAGACTTCGTCGCCCTGCAGCTTCTGCTGCTGGTCGATGCGCAGGATCATGGGATCGTCGGCGGTCACCGCCTTGATGTCGATCGCCGGGGCCGGCTGCACCCAGGCGGGCGCCGGCTGGTACAGCGGCTGGTCGCTGGCATGGGCAGTGCCCGCCAGCAGGGCGAGCGCGAACGACGACAGAATGGTACGCAAGATGATCCCCCCGAATTTGATGGGAAATCTAGCGCGCCGCCTTGCCGCCACAAGCGAGGATGGGCGGATTATCTGTGCAGAAATGGTGCTTTAGTGTTTCCAGCTCAGCGCGCGTGGAAATAATCATAGACCTGCTGCGCCACGCCGGCGCTGACCCCCGGCGCCTTTTGCAGGTCCTCCAGGCTCGCCGAGCGCACCGCGCGGGCCGTGCCGAAATGCATCAACAGCGCCTTCTTGCGCGCCGGGCCGATGCCCGGAACCTCGTCGAGCGGACTCGCCCCGATCGCCTTGGCGCGCTTCTCGCGGTGCGCGCCGATCGCGAAGCGGTGCACCTCATCGCGCAGCCGCTGGAGATAGAACAGCAAGGGCGAATTGACCGGCAGCATCAGCTCGCGCCCGTCCATCAGGTGGAACACCTCACGGCCCTCGCGCCCGTGATGCGGTCCCTTGGCGACACCGACCAGGCAGACATCCTCGATGCCCAACTCCTCGAGCACCGCCCTGGCGGCATTCAACTGCCCCCGCCCGCCGTCGAGCAGCACCAGGTCCGGCCAGGTGCCGCCCTGTCGGTCCGGATCCTCCTCCACCGCGCGGGCGAAGCGCCGGCTGAGCACTTCGCGCATCATCCCGTAATCGTCGCCGGCCACGGTCTCGGGCCGCTTGATGTTGAACTTGCGATACTGGTTCTTCTGGAAGCCCTCGGGGCCCGCCACCACCATCGCGCCCAGCGCATTGGTGCCCTGGATGTGCGAGTTGTCGTAGACCTCGATCCGCTCGGGCGGCTCGGGCAGCTCGAAGAGGTCTGCCACTTCGGCGAGCAGCTTGGCCTGGGTCGTCCCCTCGGCCAGCCGCCGGTCGAGCGCTTCCACGGCATTGCGCTTTGCCTGGTCGAGCAGGCGGCGGCGCGGCCCGCGCTGCGGCACGCCCAGCGCCACCTTGTGCCCGGCACGTTCCCGCAGGGCTTCGGCGAGCAGCGCCGCTTCCTCCAGGTCGCGATCGACGAAGATCGTCTTCGGTGGCGGCACTTCCTCGTAGAATTGCATCAGGAACGCGGCGAGCACCTCGTCCTCTGAAACCTCGTTGGTGTGCGCCGGGAAGAAGCTGCGATGCCCCCAATTCTGGCCGCCGCGGATGAAGAAGGCCTGGATTCCCATCACGCCGCTCTTGCTGGCGAGCGCGAAGATATCCGCATCGCCCACCCCCTCGGCATTGATCGCCTGGCTGCCCTGAATGAAGGTCAGCGCCTTCAGCCGGTCGCGCAGGATCGCCGCCAGCTCGAAATCGAGCGCTTCCGCCGCGTCCTGCATCTGCGCGCCGAGCTTGGCCTGCACCTTGGTCGACTTGCCCATCAGGAAGTCGCGCGCGTCATCGACCAGCTCCTCATAGGCAGCCGGTTCGATGCGATCGACGCAGGGCGCCGAGCAGCGGCGGATCTGGTAGAGCAGGCACGGCCGGTCGCGCGTGTTGAAGAAGCTGTCGGTGCAGCTCCTGAGCAGGAACAGCTTCTGCAGCGCGTTGAGCGTCTTGCGCACCTGTCCGGCACCCGCGAACGGGCCGAAATAATCGCCCTTCACCTTGCGCGCGCCGCGGTGGAGCTGGATGCGCGGGAAATCGTGGTCGCGCCGCAGCAGGATGAACGGGAACGACTTATCGTCGCGCAGCAGTACGTTGTAGGGCGGGCGGAAGCGCTTGATCAGCTGCGCTTCGAGCAGCAGCGCTTCGGCCTCGTTGTTGGTGGTGACGATCGTCATCGACCGCGTCTGCGCCACCATCCGCTGCAGCCGCTTCGACAGGCGCATGACCTGGGTATAGTTGGTCACCCGGTTCTTGAGCGCCCGCGCCTTGCCGACATAGAGCACATCGCCGCGCGCATCCTGCATCCGATAGACGCCCGGCCGCGCCGGCAGCGTCTTCAGCACGTTGCGGATCGCGGCGACGCCGGCCTCGAGGTCGGGCGCATCGACGCCGCGCACGGCGAAGGTGGCGGTCTCTTCGTTGAATCGGTTGGGCGAATTGGGATCGGACATCGTCGCACGGGATTTAGGGTCCGCCTTCGTCGCAGGCAACTTGAACGGCCACATCAATGTGTCATGCTCGCCTCAAACACATGGAGGAGAGTCGTCCAATGAAACTCGCCCTGTCCGCCGCGCTGCTCGCGCTGGCCGGCCCGATCGCCGCGCACGCCCAGACCGTCCCCGTCCCCATCGCCAAGGGGCTCGCCGATGCCGGCCGCCCGCAGGCCGACAAGGATCGAGACGCCACCCGCCACCCCGGCGAGATCCTTGCCTTCGCCGAAATTGCACCGGGCGAGAAGGTCGCCGACTTCATCATGGGCGGCGGCTACTGGACGCGCATCCTCGCGCCGACGGTGGGCGCCAAGGGCAAGGTCTATGCCTACCAGCCCGCCGAGTTCATCAAGTTCCGCGCGGCCTATGCCGATGAGCAGAAGGCGGCCGTGGAAGGCCGCGCCAATGTCGTGCCGTCGAGCGACAGCCTGCAGAGCTTCGCCTTTCCCGAACCGCTCGACGCGATCGTGACGGTGCAGAACTGGCACGACATGCACCTCAAGGCATGGCCCGCGGGTTCGGCCAAGGCGATCGCGAAGAAGCTCTATGATTCGCTCAAGCCCGGCGGCGTGCTGCTGGTGGTCGACCATGTCGCCAACGCCGATCCGGACTTCGCCGCGCCGCAGACGCTGCACCGCATCGATCCCACCGCCGCCCGCGCCGAGATCGAGAGCGTCGGCTTCAAGTTCGAAGGCGAACTGCCGCTGCTGCGCAACGCCACCGACCCGCATACGGCGAACGTCTTCACCCCGGAGATCCGCGGCAAGACCGACCAGTTCATCTACAAGTTCCGCAAGCCGAAGTGACACGGCGGGCCCCGCGCCCCGTCCCGTTATGTCGGCGGTTTGCTTCGGCAAACCCATCGTCACCCTGAACTTGTTTCAGGGTCCAACTTTCCACTGGCGATATCGTTGGTGGAGGGTTGGATGCTGAAACAAGTTCAGCATGACGGAACGGACGGCCGGCTAATGCCCTGCGCCTACCGCCCCGCCGCATTCTCCAGCGCGTTCGCCCGCGCCTCGATGCGTTTCATCGTTGCCTCGGTCCGCGCGCCGATGTCGTTCGCGCGGCGATGCTCCTGCGCCATGCCGTGCCAGATGACCCCGATCATGAAGACGAGCAGCAGGGCCGTGAGCGCGGTGGCGAGCTGGAGCCAGCGTTGAATGGTCATGCCCCTACCCTAGCGTCCCCGGCCCGGCCCGGCCAGCACGCCTCTTTGCACCGGAATGGAGTCATGGCAGCATGGCGCCACGCAAACTGGGGGAAATCGTCATGCGCATCCTGCTCGCAGCCGCCGCACTTCTGCCGCTCGCTTCGCCCGCTGGTGCCCAGCAATGGTATCATGTCGGCGGCAACGACAACACGCAGAGCTATGTCGATCTGGCCAGCCTGCGCCCGCTTGCCGACAAGATCATCGGCGATGTCGAGAGCGTCTATATCCAGCCGATCGGAGAAGGCATCATCGCCGCCAGGATCCGCACCGAGTTCAATTGCCAGGCCAAGACCTTCCGCACGCTCGAATACAGCTTCTATGCGCCGGGGGGCAAATTCCTCCGCACCGAGCCGTCGGAAACGCTGAACGAGATCAAGACGCCGAAGCCGAATAGCATCAACGAGTCGATCATGGACTTCGCCTGCCTGCGCAAGGGCGGCACCGCAGTGGCCAACCCGTTCACCCACGCGCCGACCCAGTTCTAGGCGCGGGCGGGCACGGGCCCGCCCCGCTCAATCCTCGCGGTCGAGCACCTGTCGCACCTTGGCGGCAAGCTGGCCGATGCTGAACGGCTTGGCGAGGAAGTCGACGTCATGGTCGAGCATCCCGTTATGCACGATCGCGTTGCGGGTATAGCCAGTGGTGTAGAGTACCGGCACCTGCGGCAGCCGCTCGCGCACCCGCCCGGCCAGCGTCGCGCCGGTCATGTCGGGCATCACGATATCGGTGAACAGCAGGTCGATGCTCGGATGATCGTCGAGCATCGCCAGCGCCTGGGTCGGACCCGAGGCGTGGATGACGACATAGCCCAGGTCGCGCAGCGCATCAACCGACATGATCCGCACCTGCTCCTCGTCCTCGACGACCAGGATGATTTCGCCCTTGCCCTGCGGCAGCTCGGCCTCGGGTGCCGGCACCGCGCGGCGGTCTTCCTCGCCGAAATGGCGCGGCAGATAGAGCTTGAGGATCGTGCCATGGCCGATCTCGGAATAGATCTTCACATGGCCGCCGGACTGCTTGACGAAGCCATAGACCTGGCTGAGCCCCAGCCCGGTGCCCTTGCCCACTTCCTTGGTCGAGAAGAACGGATCGAAGGCGCGTTCGATCACCTCCTCGGGCATGCCGCTGCCGCTGTCGGTGACCGAGACCATCACATATTGCCCCGGCACCACCTCGTTGTGGCTGGAGGCATAGGCGTCGTCGAGATGGGTGTTCGCCGTCTCGATCGTCAGGCGGCCGCCCTCGGGCATCGCGTCGCGCGCGTTGACGCAGAGATTGACCAGCGCGTTCTCGAGCTGCCCCGCATCGATGAAGGCCGGCCACAACCCGCCCGCCAGCACCGTCTCGAAGCGGATCGTCTCGCCGATCGTGCGGCGCAGCAGCTCGGACATGCCGGCGACCAGCCGGTTCACGTCGAGCGCGGCCGGGGCCAGCGGCTGGCGACGGGCGAAGGCAAGCAGGCGCGAGGTGAGCTGCGCGGCGCGCTCGGCGCCCTGCAGCGCACTGTCGATCGACTGGGCAGCCTTGGCGGGATCCTTGAGGATCCGCCGCTTGGCCATGTCGAGCGATCCGATCACGATCGCCAGCATGTTGTTGAAGTCGTGCGCGATGCCGCCGGTCAGCTGGCCGATCGACTCCATCTTGCCGAGCTGGCGGAGCTGCGCTTCGGCGGCCTCGCGCTGCTCGGTCTCCGCGAGCAGCTGGCCGTGCGCGGCCTCCGCCGCATCACGGGCCAGCACGGCGGCGTGGGTGCGCCGCATCGCCGTGCGCGTGACGAAGAAGGCCACCACCGCCACGCCGATCGCGGTCAATGCCAGCCACAGCAGCAGCAGGTTGGTCTGCAGCACGGCGTGCCGGTTGCGCTCGGCGAGCAAGGCCGCCTCATGCGCGCGCATCTCGAGGATGAGCGCGCGGATCTGCCGCATCTGGTTGAGCCCGACACCGGTCTTCACCCCGGCGGTGACGCCCGCGGTATCCCCGCGCCGGATCATCTCGATGAACTGGGAAAGCCGGGCAAGCCGTTCGGTGGCGAGCGTGTCGAGCCTGGCCGCACGCTTGGATTCGACCGGACTGTCGGCCACCAGCCGGTGCAGCTCGTCCAGTTCGCTGCGCAGGCCCTGCTGGCCAAGCGTGAACGGCTCGAGATAGGCTTCGTTGCCGGTGATCAGATAGCCGCGCTGGCCGGTCTCGGCCTGCTGCACGACCGAGAGCACGCTGCTCAGCTGCTCTTCCACCTCGAGGGTGTGCGCCACCCAGCGCTGCGACTGTCGTTGCCCCTGTACCAGGAACACCGCGCCGATCAGCGCGGCGGCAAGCAGCGCGAAGGAAATCAGGAGGGCGACAAGCCCGGGATCCCGTTGTGCGCGCGGCAACGCGCTGCCGACAGCGGGAGGAAGGGCCGAACTGGAATCGCGCCCTTCCGGCACCTCAGTTCAGTCGGCCGAGCCCGGCGATGGTCTTGTCGACCAGTGCCTTGTCCGCTTCGGCGCCGTGCTTCTCCGCGATGATCGCGCCGGCAGCCGCGGCGGCGGCATCGGCGGCCTTGGCACGGACTTCGGCGATCGCGGCGCGCTCGGCGGCGGCGATCTTGTCCTCGGCCATCTTGGCGCGGCGCTTGGTCAGTTCCTTGGCGTCCGCCTCGGCCTTCTTGAGCAGCGCGGCGGCTTCCGCCTCGGCATGGGCGACGATCGCGGCGGCATCCGCTTCGCTCGAGGCGTTGCGCGCCTTGGCCGCGGCCAGCTCGGCCTCCGCTTCGGTGCGCAGCGCGGTCGCCTGGTCGAGCTGCTGGCGGATCGAATCGATCTTGGCGTCGAGCATCTTGCCGATCATCGCCGGCACGCGCTTCCACAGAATGATGCCGACCACCACGAGCATCGCGATGGCGACGAAGCCCGGCGCGGTGATGCCGAACGCCGACGGCTCATGATGAAGTTCCACGGTGCCGGTCTCCGCCTTCATGCCATGAGGTTGTTCAGCCATTGGCCAGCGCCGCCTTCACTTGCTTGGTAACCGACGCACGGTCGGCCTTCACGCCCGAGAGCTTGGCGACGATGTCCTGGACGGCGTCCACCGTCTCGGCCTCGATCTCGCCCAGCGCCTGGGTCTTGGTCGCTTCGATGCGCACGGTAGCCTCGGCGATCTTCGCCTCGGACGCGGCATCGCCCTTCTTCACCTCGGCCTCGGACTTGGCGGTCGCCTTGTCCTTGGCCTTGGTCACCGTCGCGAGGGCAGTGGTCCGGGCCGATTCCAGCCCGGACTCATATGCCACGTCGGACGCGTGGGCAGCATCTCGGGCAGCCTCAGCCGCGGCGAGGTCCCCGGCGATGCGGGCGTTGCGGTCTTCGACCGTACGCTCGATCTTCGGAACCATCGCCTTGCCGATCCCGAAATAGATGAGCGCAAACACGATCGCGAGCCAGAAGAGCTGCGACGCGTAGATCTCAGGGATTTGGGATAGCTGCGGCATCTTGGCTGTCCTTGAACCTTAGCCCTTGACGACGAACAGGATCAGGATCGCGACGACGAACGCGATCAGACCCAGAAGCTCGGCACCGGCGAAGCCGATGAACAGGCGGCCCTGCTGGCCGTCAGCTGCGCCCGGATTGCGCAGCGCGCCCTCGAGGAACGAACCGAACACGTTGCCCACGCCGAGCGCGGCCAGGCCGATGCCGATCGCCGCGAGGCCGGCACCGATGTACATTGCACCAACGTCAGTCATTTCTAGCTCCCTACGTAATCCAATAAACCAAACGAACAGCGCGACTTAGTGCAGGTGCACCGCGTCGTGGAGATAAAGCGAGGTCAGCAGCGCGAACACATAGGCCTGGATCGCGCAGACCAGCAGTTCGAGCGCGCTCACGCCGATGATCATCAGCATCGATGCGAACCACACGCCATAGCCGATGCCGCCCGCGTTGAGGCCCTGCACGGCGAAGCTGCCGAACACCTCGAGCAGGATGTGCCCGGCGGTCATCGCGACGAACAGTCGCAGGCCCAGCGAGAACGGACGCACCATGAACGAGATGAACTCGACCGGGATGATGACCGGCATCAGCCACAGCGGCGCGCCGTGCGGCACGAACAGGCCGAAGAACTTGAAGCCATGCTTCCAGAGGCCGACCGCGAGGACGATGCCGAACGAGAAGAAGGCCAGCACCGCGGTCACGGTGATGTGACTGGTCACCGCGAAGGTGTGCAGCCCCGGCACCACCGCCAGCGGCAGGATGCCCACCAGGTTGGCGAACAGGATGAAGAAGAACAGCGAGAAGATGTACGGGGCGAACTTCTTGCCGCCCTTGCCGATGCTGGTGTTCACCATCGAATCGATGAAGCCCACCGCGCCTTCGGCCATCAGCTGCCACTTGCCCGGGATCAGCGAGCGCTTCATGCCGCCCAGCATGAACACGAACAGCAGGCCTGCCACGACGAACATGAACAGGGCCGAGTTGGTGAACGAGAGATCGTAGCCAAGCAGGTCGAACTTGATCAGCTTGCCGACCTCGAACTGCTCCATCGGATTGATTGCGCCGGCGCTCACTCAACGCGCTCCTTCGAGATCTTGTAGATGTTGCGGAAAGCCGCCGCGATCGACAGCACGAGCAGGGTCAGCAGCAGCCACGGGCTGGTACCCAGCCAATGGTCGAGCGCATAGCCCAGGATACCACCGCCGAGCGGCATGCCGATCAGGTCCATCAGCACGCGCGAGCCCTGCTTGTAGCCCTTGGCATCGGCAGGCGCCTTGACGACCTCGCCGGTGCGCGCAGCCTCGGCCGCCTTGGCATCGGCGATGCGGCGGTCCAGGTCGCTCGGAGCACGGTCTTGGGTCAAGGCGGTCAAGGCGTTCCAGATATGAAAAAAGCCGCCGAGAGAGCGGCGACATTGAGCATCGCCGACTGTTTCAGCCGCGTTGCTCGGGCGCTTTAGGAATGCTGGCCGGGCGAGTCAACTCTAACGCCAAATCGGCGAAATCCTCGCCTTGAATAACTGTGGATTTGCAGGAACAAATCGCGGATGCCCGAGGCCCCGGACAATAGCGGTCACCGCGCGCGCCTGCGCCGCCGCCTGTTCGAGGGCGGGCCGGACGCGTTGCTCGATCACGAGCTGATCGAATATCTGCTCGCGCTGGCGATTCCCCGGCAGGATACCAAGCCGCTCGCCAAGGCGCTGCTCCACGAATTCGGCGGCATCGCGGGGTTGTTCACCGCCGATGCCGAGGCGCTGGCGCGGGTAAAGGGCATGGGCGAGACCAGCGTCGCCGCCTTGAAGGCTACCCAGGCCGCCGCGCTCCGCCTGCTGCGCGCCGAAGTCGCCGAGCGGCCGATGCTGTCCAACTGGCAGGCGCTGCTCGACTATCTCCGCGCCGACATGGCGCACCACAGCACCGAGCGTTTCCGGGTGCTCCACCTCAATTCGAAGAACATGCTGATCCGCGACGAGCTGATGAGCGAAGGCACGATCGACGAGGCCGCGGTCTATATTCGCGAAGTGATCCGCCGCGCGATCGACCTGGGCTCGGCCGCGCTGATCCTGGTCCATAACCACCCCTCGGGCGACCCCTCCCCCAGCCGCGCCGACATCGAGATAACCCGCCAGATCGCCACTGCCGCCAAGGGATTGGGAATATCGGTGCACGACCACATCATCATCGGCCGCGACGGGCATGCGTCGCTGCGGGGACAGGGACTGATCTGACGACACGACACGACACGACGCGGCAGCAATTGCCCTCCGGTCGGACCAGTGCCACGAACGCGGCATGCGTGATGAAGCAACCTCGGTTTCCGATGCCCCCGCGATCATCGAGTTCGCAGCCTGGCACACCCCCGTCGAGAACGAACCCCTGGCCCTTGGCCGACTGAATTTCGACCCAGGATCGCCGCTGGTTACCTATCCGGACGAAGGTGCCTTGCACTCCCGCCGACACAATCCGCATCGAACCACGAATTCGAAGCGACCTTCATCTCGATTGAAAGCGAAAGGGTGGTCCGGGTCACGTCCAATGAGGTGATCGCATTCCGCGTCCTCGATGAGAATGGACTTCTCGACCTGTGGCACGCTTCCGCCTCGACACCCCGGCCCGGCCAGACAACCTTCCGCGCCACCGGTCACCCTTGGTCACAGGAAAGCTTTCTGGCGTTTCTCGGCGCAGGAGATTGTCCGCGATTCAGTTATTTCATCGCGACCAGCGACCTGTGCCTCGAACTGGTTTGCTCTGCCGATCCCGCCGTGGAGATCGTCGGGCCTGCCCTTGTCGCGCCGCCCGGCCGATCCGCCTGACCAGCGGCCCACATCATTCCGCCCAAACCAAACGGCCGCCGGAGGCAAGTCCGACGGCCGTTCGGGAGTAAGCGCCATGCGTATGGCGGCGCGACGAAACTCTTAGCCGGGCTGCTTCGGCGTCAGGAACACCGTCAGCTCCTGCTTGTTCACCGACGCGTTCTTGTCGGTGTCCGCGCTGGTGAAGGCCTGGCTCGACCAGCTGGTCGCCTCGGCCGTACCCGGCTGGAAGCTCGGCTCCGAAGCCTTGCGCAGCGAGCCCATCCATTCGGCGAACTCGGCCTGGTTCAGCTTGCCATCGGCATCCTTGTCATAGCTGCCGAAGTCGCGGCCCACCGCCTGGGCGACCTGCTCCTGCGTTGCAGCCGGAGTCGCCTCGGGCTTCGTGGTTTCCGCCACGCCGGTGGCGGGCTGGGCCGGAGCCGCCGCGCCGTTATCCTGGGCGACGCTCTGGGCGGGCTGCGCCGGCTGGGTCGACGGATCGGCCGGAGCCGGATTCGCCTGCGCGGTAGCTGCCTGTTCCGGAGTGCCCGGCGCCTTGTCGTCGGTTACAGGCGGAGTTGCCTGTTCCGGAGCGGGGGCAGTCTGCTGCGGCTGGCTATTATCCTGCGCGGGCGTTTCCTGCGCAAAGGCCGGAACAGCAAACAGCATAGAAGTAGCAAGAAGCATTGGCTTCAACATTTGCAATTCTCCTGTGTTGTTTCGGACGATTATTATAACCATCCATCTTTAGATCTATTGATCCATTCACGGTAACAACAATCTATCTAGGGATGTTGTTCCGGATTTCAGCCGTTGCAGCCTCAGCCTACCCCTGCTAGGTGCCGCCTCGTCGCATTTGATTTGCCCTGTGGCGCGCCTGCAACGGCCGCGCCGGCCCGAGAAAGGAAAATCCATGGTCCCCCGCTATTCGCGCCCCGAGATGACCGCGATCTGGTCCCCCGAAGCGCGCTTCCGCATCTGGTTCGAGATCGAGGCGCACGCGACCGAGGCGCTGGCCGAACTCGGCGTGGTGCCGAAGAGCGCCGCCAAGGCGCTGTGGGACTGGTGGGCGACCAACCCGGCGATCGACGTCGCCGCGATCGACGCGATCGAGGCCGTGACCAAGCATGACGTGATCGCCTTCCTCACCTGGGTGGCCGAGCAGGTCGGCGACGAAGCGCGCTTCATGCACCAGGGCATGACCAGCTCGGACGTGCTCGACACCTGCCTCGCGGTCCAGCTGGCGCGTGCGTCGGACATCCTGCTCGCCGATCTCGACCAGCTGCTCGAAGTGCTCAAGCGCCGCGCCTATGAGCACAAGCTCACCCCGACGATCGGCCGCAGCCACGGCATCCATGCCGAGCCGGTCACCTTCGGCCTCAAGCTCGCCGAGGCCTATGCCGAGTTCAAGCGCAACAAGGAGCGCCTGCTCGCCGCCCGCGCGGACATCGCCACCTGCGCGATCTCGGGCGCGGTCGGCACCTTCGCCAATATCGATCCGCGCGTGGAGCAGCATGTCGCCGACAAGCTCGGCCTGTCGGTCGAGCCGGTCTCGACCCAGGTGATTCCGCGCGATCGCCACGCGATGTTCTTCGCCACGCTCGGCGTGATCGCCTCGTCGATCGAGCGCCTCGCCGTCGAGGTCCGCCACCTCCAGCGTACCGAAGTGCTCGAGGCCGAGGAATATTTCTCGCCCGGCCAGAAGGGCTCGTCGGCGATGCCGCACAAGCGCAACCCGGTGCTCACCGAGAACCTGACCGGCCTCGCCCGCATGGTGCGCAGCGCGACTGTCCCGGCGATGGAGAATGTGGCGCTGTGGCACGAGCGCGACATCTCGCACTCCTCGGTCGAGCGCTATATCGGCCCGGACGCGACGATCACGCTCGACTTCGCCCTCGCCCGCCTCACCGGCGTGATGGACAAGCTGCTCGTCTATCCCGAGCGCATGCTGAAGAACCTCAACAAGATGGGCGGCCTCGTCCATTCGCAGCGCGTGCTGCTCGCGCTCACCCAGGCCGGCGTCAGCCGCGAGGACAGCTATCGCCTCGTCCAGCGCAACGCGATGAAGGTGTGGGAATCGGACGGCCAGCTCTCGCTGCTCGAACTGCTCAAGGCCGATCCCGAAGTCACCGCGGCGCTTTCGGTGCAGGAGCTCGAGGACAAGTTCGACCTCGGCTATCACTACAAGAATGTCGACGTGATCTTCGATCGCGTCTTCGCCTGATCCGGCAATTTGCGTCATCCTGGCCCATTGCCGGGATGACGCGCCTCCCCCGGCATCTGCCCGCCGGATTTCCCCGCGCCCATCTTGATGCAGATCAGCGCGCCGGGCAGTGGCAGCAACTACGGATGGGCATAGACCGTCTCCTGCGCAGCCCGGCAGCGCCGGAGACCGCAATCGCCGCGGCACCTGCGACCTTTGCGGCCTTCGAGCGTTCAGCGGTCAACTGGAGAAGGGCAGAGATTGGCGACGGACAGTAATTTCGAGGTCGATCTCACCAATTGCGATCGTGAACCCATTCATGAGCTGGGCGCCGTCCAGCCCTTCGGATTCCTGCTCGCGCTCTCGGTCGACTGGCTGATCCGCCGCGTCTCCGCCAACGCCGAGCAATATCTCGGCACGCCTGCCGACGACCTGCTCGGCACGTCCGCGGTGCCCTTGCTTGGCGAGCATGCCGTCCACACGCTGCGCAATCGCCTTGCCATGCTCCGCGGCAATGACGCGGTGGAACGCGTCTTCGGACTGAAGATCGCCAGCGGCCGCAGCTTCGATTTCGCGCTCCACATGATCGGCGACACGATCGTCCTCGAAGGCGAGGAAAGCCGCGACGAGGCCACTACCGATGTCGGCTCGGCGATCCGCGCGATGATGGCCCGGCTCGACGAGACCAGCGATTCGGCGAGCTTCTACCGCGAGGGCGCCCGCCAGGTCCGCGCGCTTACCGGCTTCGACCGCGTCATGGTCTATCGCTTCGATCGCGACGGCTCGGGCGTGGTGGTTGCCGAAGCCGCGCGCGCCGGCATCGGCAGCTTCCTCGACCTGCGCTATCCCGCCAGCGACATCCCGCAACAGGCGCGCAAGCTCTATGTCCGCACGCCCTTCCGCATCATCGCGGACGTCAATGCCGAGCCGGTTCCCGTCCTGCCCCGGCTCGACGAGACCGGGGCGCCGATCGACCTGTCGCTCTCGGTGCTGCGCTCGGCCTCGCCGATCCATATCGAATATCTCAAGAACATGGGCGTCGGCGCCTCGCTGTCGATCTCGATCATCGTCGAGGGCCAGCTCTGGGGCCTGTTCGCCTGCCACCATTATTCGGCCCGCTGCCCCAGCTTCGAGCGCCGCTCGATCGCCGAGCTGTTCGGCCAGATGTTCGCGCTCAAGCTCGAAAGCCGCGAGCGCAAGGAGCTGGCCGCGTACGAGATGGCCGCACGCTTCTCCAGCGACCGGCTGCTCGCCGCGGTCGCGGGCGATTCGACGCTGCTCGACAATCCCGAATGGCTGGGCACGACGATGCGCGAGACGGTGCCGTGCGACGGCGTCGCGATCTGGCTCGACGGCAAGGTCGCCTATTCGGGCATGACCCCGCCGGCCGAGGCGTTCAGCGCGATCACCCGCCGGCTCAACGCGATGGCCGCTGGCAAGATCTTCTCGACCGATCGCCTGGCCGACACGCTGCCGACCGCCTCGGACTATGACGATGTCGCCGCCGGCATGCTGGCGATCCCGATCTCGCGCCGCCCGCGCGACTATGTCCTGCTGTTCCGCCAGGAGAAGATCCGCACGGTCAAATGGGCCGGCGATCCGCACAAGCCCGCCCAGCTCGGCCCCAACGGCCCGCGCCTCACCCCGCGCAAGAGCTTCGAACTCTGGTCGCAGGAAGTCCGCGGCCGCTCCGAGCCTTTCAGCAACGCCGAGCTGCGCGTGGCGGAGATGCTGCGCGCCTCGCTGATCGAAGTCGTGCTGCGCCTCAGCGACGATGCCCAGGAGGAGCGCCGTCGCTTTTCCGAGCGGCAGGAGCTGCTGATCGCCGAGCTCAACCACCGGGTCCGCAACATCCTGAGCCTGATCCGCGGGCTGGTTCGCCAGTCGCTCGATCCGGAATCGGACAAGCGCGAAACCATCCACCTGCTCGAAGGCCGGATCGAGAGCCTCGCCCGCGCGCACGACCAGATCACCCAGGACAATTGGTCGGCGGCCCCGCTCTCCCGCCTGATCGAGACCGAAGCCGCCGCCTATCTCGGCGGCAAGGCCGGCCGCGTGTCGATCGAGGGACCGGCGGTGATGCTGCACCCCCAGGCCTTCTCCACGCTTGCCCTCGTCTTCCACGAGCTGATGACCAATTCGGCCAAATATGGCGCGCTTTCCGACAACGGCACCGTCAACGTCGTCTGGCAGCTCGATCGCGAGGGCGATCTGGAGATCGAGTGGTTCGAGCGCGGCGGCCCGGCCGTCCAGCCGCCGAAGCGCCAGGGCTTCGGCACCACGATCATCACCCGCTCCATCCCCTATGACCTGGGCGGCCGGGCGGACGTCTGCTATCCACTCACCGGCCTCGAGGCCAGTTTCTGCGTCCCCGCGCGCCACATCGAGATCGACGGAAACCGCGTGCTCGGCCCCGCGCCCACGCCGCAACCGACTGCCGGCGAGGAGGTCGCCAAGCTGCTCTCCGGCGTGGTGCTGCTGGTCGAGGACAGCCTGATCATCGCGATGGACGCGGAGGATATCCTCACCCGGCTCGGCGCCCGCCGCGTCGTCACCGCCGGCACGCTCGCCCAGGCCCGCGACGAGATCGGCCGCGAGGCGTTCCAGGCCGCGGTGCTCGACGTCAATCTCGGTGCCGAGACCAGCCTGCCCCTCGCCGACGACCTTGCCGCCGCCGGCGTGCCCTTCCTGTTCGCCACCGGCTATGGCGAACAATTGAAGCTCCCGCCCGAGCATGCCGAGGCGCTGGTGACGCAAAAGCCCTACACCCTCGCCAGCATCTCCCGCGCGCTCACCAGCCTGCTTTCAATGTAGGATTTCAACCGATACGACTCGCTGCGTTCGCCAGATCGCAGGGTTGGATCGTATCGATATTCGCATGCGGGTTCCGCAAACCCGCCGTCACCCTGAACTTGTTTCAGGGTCCAATGTGCCTCAGGCGGTATCGCTGGGGGGGAGAGTTGGATGCTGAAACAAGTTCAGCATGACGAACGCGTCTGGATGCGTCCGGCCCTTCTTTCGCGCGAAGACTGAGAAGAAGGATCAGGGCATGCCAATCGGCGCATCGGTGGGGAAGAACGGCGTCAACGACCTGGCCGACGTCCTCGTCGTCCAGCACCTGCTCAACGACTGGCTGGGCTTCACCGGCCAGAAGCTGCTGCCGACCACCGGCGAATGCGGCACGCTCACCATCGCGGCGATCGCCGGCTATCAGGGCAAGGCCCTCGCCATGCCGGCGCCCGACGGGCTGATCTCCCCCGGCGGCAAGACCTGGCTCGCGCTCGCCGCCGGCCAGGGCACCCGCCCGCCGCTCTCGGGCGCGGACTGGTGGAATGCCAACCAGGCCAGATATCCGAACAGCGCCGCGGTCGCCGACCTCGTCCAGCCCTTCCGCGACAACGTCGCCGCCTTCCTCAAGGCGCTGAAGGACGCCGGCGCCACCGTCACCATCTCCTCCACCCGCCGCAACGCGACGCGCGCGCACCTGATGCACTATAGCTGGCGCGTGGCGAACGGTTCGGTCGCGCCGAACAAGGTCCCCGCCTTGCCCGGCCTCGCCATCCGATGGGACCATGGCGACCTGGTCAGGTCGAAAGCCGCCGCGCAGCAGATGGTCAAGCTGTTCCAGATCGCCTTCGAGCCCTCGCTCACCTCACGCCATATCGAGGGCCGCGCGATCGACATGACGATCGGCTGGACCGGCACGCTCAAGATCAGGGACAAGGCCGGCAAGACCCGCGAGATCGGCACGCCCCGTGCAGGCGATACCAATACCGATCTCCACAAGCTCGGCGCCGGCTACGGCCTCATCAAGCTGCTCAGCGACCCGCCGCACTGGAGCGACGACGGACGGTAGCCTTCCCGGATCCTTCCCCTATTTGCTGGGGGAGGGGAGGATTTATTCCCCCTCGCCCGCCGCGTCGAACCGCCGCCGCGCCGCTTCCAGCTCGGGCAAATTCGCGGTCACCCATTGCCCCAGCGCGATCACCGGCACCTGCAGCGAGCGCCCGAGCGGAGTCAGCGTATATTCCACGCGCGGCGGGATCGTCGGGAACACTTCGCGCGTCACCAGCCCGTCGCGTTCCAGCCCGCGCAGGGTGAGCGTCAGCATCCGCTGCGATACCCCGTCGATCCCGCGCTGCAGCTCGCTGAACCTCTTGGTCCCGTCGCTCAGCATCATGATCGTCAGGATGCTCCATTTGTCGCCGATCTTGGCGAGCATCGCGCGGACCGGGATGCAGCTCTCATGCCCGCCGCCCGCATGTGCGCCGCTTACATGGATGTGCCTGGGTTCCAGAAATGTGCCTCCTTGTGGCGATGCGACCACCGCATCATTTGATCCTAGGTTACGATTCGTAACCGGAAAGGGTCTCAATTTCCATGCTCAATCTCGCACTCATCATCGGCAGCACCCGCCCCCAGCGCTTCGCGGACGTTCCCGCCCAGTGGATCGCCGCCGGCGCCGCCGAGCGTAGCGACTTCCACCTCGATATCCTCGACCTGCGCGACCAGAGGCTGCCGCTGTTCGAGGAGCCGGTCGCCCCGGCCTGGACGCAGGGCGTCTATTCCAATCCGCTGGCCGAGGAATGGCGCCAGAAGATCGGGAAATATGACGGGTTCATCATCACCGCCGCCGAATACAACCACGGCCCGACCGCGGTCCTCAAGAACGCGCTCGATTCGGCGACCTTCGAATGGCGCCGCAAGCCGGTGGCGTTCGTCGGCTATGGCGGCGTCGGCGGCGCCCGCGCGATCGAGCAGCTGCGCGGCGTCGCGGTCGAGCTGCACATGGCGCCGATCAAGGCCGAGGTGAATATCGGGATGGAGCCGTTCCTCGGCATCCTCCAGCAGGGCAAGACGCTCGACGACTATCCCCATCTCGCCGCCGCGCGCACCACGGTGTTCGACGAGATCGCCTGGTGGGGCAATGCGCTCAAGGCCGCCCGCGCCGCCTGAGCCCTGCCCACAAAGAGACGGGGCCCGGCGTTTCCACCGGGCCCCTGCCTCCTGCTTGAAGTCCGTCGGGACTTTAGCGGCAGCGACGGCCGCCGCTGTTGTCCTTGTCGATCGCCTGGCCGAGCAGGGCACCGCCCAGCGCGCCGAGCAGGGTACCCGGGGCACGATCGCCGTAGCGGTCGATGCTGCGGCCGACCAGGGCACCGGCGACACCGCCGATCAGCAGGCCGGTGGTACCATCCGAACGGCGGCAATAGTTGCGGCCGTCGCGGCCACGCCAGCTCGGGCCGTTGTAATAGCCGCGGTCGTTATAGCCCCGGTCATAGCCGCGATTGTCGTAGCTGCGCTCGTAGCGGCCGTGATCGCGATAGCCGTCATAGCCACCATAACGCTGCGCGGCAGCCGGGGTGGACAGGGCGGGAAGGGCAACGGCCATGGCCGTAAGGCCCAGAAGCGTCTTGCGCATAATCTCAACTCCTCTTCTGGCCGGTGCCTGAGCACCGGGGATGAGATGGTTCTATGCGAGTCGCGCTGAGGCGATGCTGAACTGGGTTTGCAGCTTACGTTAACGTAACGAGATATGCCCTCACGCCCCGGCAGCATCTTCCCGCGCATTGGTACGATCCGTGTCGTGGCGGCGCTCGCCCTGCCGGCATCCGCCTTGGTCGCGCGCCGCTTGCCGCGGCGGGCTTTCGCTGCCTCGACTGCGCGGTCCTGCTGGGGAGAACGCTCGATGATCGCCAAGTTCGTGCCCGGCATCGCCGGCCTGGTGCTGGCACTGGCCGCGCCGCCCGCCGATGCCCAGGACGATGCCGCCCGCACCGGCCGCTGGGCCGACGGCACGGAATTCCGCTTCCATCGCTATGTCAATTTCTGGCGCCAATCCCCGCCGGGCACCATGCTGGGCGAGACCGATGACGAACGCGCACCGGGCCAGGTGCTGCCGGCCCTGTTGAGCACGGACGGCCGTCCCATCTCCGCCGCCGAGCGCGCGCTGTTCGAGCGCAAGGCACGCGTCGCGCTGGATGCGCTGCTGGCCCAGCCGTCGCTCCGCGATCCGCACGGCTATGCGGTCAGGCCGCGCATCTCGATCGGACGCGACCGGTTCGGCAGGCTCTCCGCCACGCTCAGCATCTTCGCGCCGCGGATCCGGCTGGCCGATCCGCGCACCACCAACGTCGCCGGGCGCTACTTCACCCCGGACGAGGCACCCGAGCTGCGGGTGCGGATCAACCATGGCCAGCAATGGCTCAACGAAATCCCGGTGCGCCGCGGCCGCTACAATGGCGCCCTCACCGGCGAGGCGAAGGGGGAGCCCTTCTTCCATGTCGCCACCAATGGCCGCGATCCGCTCGTCTCGACCTGCTGCGATTACAAGGGCCAGCCCCAGGCCGACTGGAACCCGAATTTCTACGATCCCGCCCGCCCGGGCAGCGAGATCCAGTATGTGTCCGGCATGGTGATCTACGACAACCACCGCCGGGGTGCGCTGTGGGACGGCACCTCCCCGCCCGACGGACCGGTACCGCGCCTGCTCGCCGCGCTGTTCATGACCGACTGGACCGACATCACCCGCCGGATGAACGCCGCGCGATAGGCGCCCAGGAAAAAGCCCCCTCCGCGCGGGGCGAAGGGGGCTGATCTTCCAGCGACTGGAACCGGGCCTCAGCCCAGCGCCGCCTTGAGCTTGGCGAAGAAGCCGGTCGCCTGCGGGCATTCGTCGCCGGTCTCGGTCGAGCGGAATTCCTCGAGCAGTTCGCGCTGCCTGGCAGTCAGCTTGCTCGGCATCTCGACGACGAGCTCGACGACCAGGTCGCCGCGCCCGCGCCCCTGCAGCACCGGCATGCCGGCACCGCGCTGACGCACCTCGCGGCCGCTCTGCGTGCCCGCGGCGATCTTCACGACATGCTTCTCGCCGTCCAGGCCGGGGATGACGATCTCGCCGCCCAGCGCCGCGGTGGTGAAGCTGATCGGCGCATGCGCGAACAGGTTGGTACCCTCGCGGTCGAACAGCCCATGCTTCTTCACATGCAGGAAGATGTAGAGGTCGCCTGCCGGCGCGCCGCGCGCCCCTGCCTCGCCTTCGCCCTGCAGGCGGATCCGCGTGCCTTCGTCCACGCCGGGGGGCACATTGATCTTGAGCGTCTTGGTCTTGTCCGCCCGCCCCTCTCCGCGGCAGTCGCGGCACGGCTCGTCGATGATCTCGCCGGCGCCGTGGCAATGCTGGCAGGCGCGCTCGACCATGAAGAAGCCCTGCTGCGCGCGCACCTTGCCGTGCCCGCCGCAATATTTGCACTGAGTCGCCTTGGTGCCCGGCTTCGCGCCGGTGCCGTCGCAGGTCTCGCAATGGCCGGAGACATCGACGGTGATCTCGGTGGTCGTCCCGTGGAACGCGTCCTCGAGCGTGATCTCCATGTCGTAGCGCAGGTCGGCGCCGCGGCGCTGCTGGCGCGGGCCGCCGCGTCCGCCGCCCATGAACTCGCCGAACACGCTTTCGAAGATGTCGCTGAACGCGCCGAAATCCTGCGGCCCGCCGCCGCCACCGCCGCCCATGCCGTTCTTGAAGGCGGCATGGCCGAAGCGATCATAGGCCGCGCGCTTCTGGGGATCCTTCAGGCAGTCATAGGCTTCGTTGATCGCCTTGAACTTGCCTTCGCTGTCCTTGCAGCCGGCGTTCTTGTCCGGATGATACTTGATCGCGAGCTTGCGATAGGCGGACTTGAGCGTGGCCTCGTCCGCGGTGCGCTCGACTTCGAGCAGCTCGTAGAAATCGACTTCGGTGGTCATTTAAAGCACTGGCCCCCGCCTTCACCCGGCACTCCCGACGCACTGTCGGGAATGCCGGGGAAAGACATGTAGTTACGCCTTGTTGTCGTCCACCTCGGAGAACTCCGCATCGACGACTTCCTCGCCGCCTGCTTCGTTCCCGGCAGCGGCACCGGCCTGGGGCGAAGCCTCGGCCTGCTGCTGCTTCTCGTAGATCGCCTGGCCGAGCTTCATCGCCACCTGGGCGAGGTTCTGGCTCTTGGCCTGCATGTCGTCGGCGTCACCGCCTTCGATCGCTGCCTTGGTCTCGGCCAGCGCGGCCTCGATCTCGGCCTTCAGCCCGCCATCGACCTTGTCGCCATTCTCGGCGAGCTGGCGCTCCGTCGTGTGGACCAGGCTCTCGGCGTTGTTCTTCGCCTCGGCCGCGGCACGGCGCTTCTTGTCCTCTTCGGCGAAGCTCTCGGCGTCGCGGACCATCTGCTCGATGTCGCTGTCCGAAAGACCGCCCGAGGCCTGGATGCGGATCTGCTGCTCCTTGCCGGTCCCCTTGTCCTTGGCCGACACATTGACCAGGCCGTTGGCGTCGATGTCGAAGGTCACTTCGATCTGCGGCACGCCGCGCGGCGCCGGCGGGATGCCGACCAGGTCGAACTGGCCGAGCAGCTTGTTGTCCGCCGCCATTTCGCGCTCGCCCTGGAAGACGCGGATCGTCACGGCCTGCTGACCATCGTCAGCGGTCGAATAGACTTGGCTCTTCTTGGTCGGGATCGTCGTGTTGCGGTCGATCATGCGGGTGAACACGCCACCCAGCGTCTCGATGCCCAGCGACAGCGGCGTCACGTCGAGCAGCAGCACGTCCTTGACGTCGCCCTGGAGGACGCCGGCCTGGATCGCCGCGCCGATGGCGACGACTTCGTCCGGGTTCACGCCGGTGTGCGGCTCCTTGCCGAAGAACTCCTTCACGATCTGGCGGACCTTCGGCATGCGGGTCATGCCGCCGACCAGCACCACTTCGTCGATCGCCGCGCTCTTCACGCCGGCATCGGCCAGCGCCTTGCGGCACGGCTCGAGCGTGCGCTGGATCAGGTCCTCGACGAGGCGCTCCAGCTCGGCGCGGTTGATCGTCTTCACCAGGTGCTTCGGCCCGTTGGCGTCGGCGGTGATGAAGGGCAGGTTCACTTCGGTGGTCTGCGCGCTCGAAAGCTCGATCTTCGCCTTCTCGGCCGCTTCCTTCAGACGCTGGAGAGCCAGCTTGTCCTTGGTCAGGTCGATGCCCTCGGCCTTCTTGAAGTCGTCGGCCAGGAACTGCACCAGCTTGGCGTCGAAGTCCTCGCCGCCCAGGAAGGTGTCGCCGTTGGTCGCCTTCACTTCGAACACGCCGTCGCCGATCTCGAGCACCGAGATGTCGAACGTGCCGCCACCAAGGTCATAGACCGCGATCGTCTTGCCGTCGTTCTTCTCGAGGCCATAGGCGAGCGCGGCCGCCGTCGGCTCGTTGATGATGCGCAGCACTTCCAGGCCCGCGATCTTGCCGGCGTCCTTGGTCGCCTGGCGCTGCGCGTCGTTGAAATATGCCGGAACCGTGATCACCGCCTGGGTGACGTTCTCGCCGAGATAGGCCTCGGCGGTTTCCTTCATCTTCTGCAGGATGAAAGCGCTGATCTGCGACGGGCTGTAGTCCTCGCCGCCGGCCTGCACCCAGGCGTCTCCGTTGGAGCCGCGCACGATGGTGTAGGGCACCAGCTCGGTGTCCTTCTTGGTCACCGGGTCGTCGAAGCGGCGGCCGATCAGGCGCTTCACCGCGAAAACCGTGTTGTCCGGATTGGTCACTGCCTGGCGCTTGGCCGGCTGACCGATCAGGCGCTCGCCATCCTTGGCGAAGGCGACGATCGAAGGCGTGGTACGCGCGCCTTCCACATTCTCGATTACCTTGGGCTTGCCGCCCTCCATCACTGCGACGCAGCTGTTGGTCGTCCCCAGGTCAATACCGATAACTTTAGCCATGGTCCCTCGTTGGCCCCCAGTAAAATTCAAACACTTGGCCCCCAACGCCCCTGCTAGGAGGCAGCGCGGAGAACCGATCACGTTGCCGGATATAGGTGCGCGCACGCTTGCCGCAAGAAGCAGGGCTTTCTAAGGGCTTTCCCGAAATGGGAGTATGGCGGATGCGGCGGTTTTCAGCGATCGTTACGATGGTGGCACTTTCCGCCTGCGCGCCCAAGGGTGAGCTTTCCGCGAGCAATGGCTGGGTTCGCCTGCCCGCCGTCGCCGGCCAGCCGGGTGCCGCCTATTTCACCGTGCGGGGCGGCGCCGCCGCCGACACTCTCCTCGCCGTCTCCTCGCGCGCCGCTTTGAAGGCCGAGCTGCACGAGAGCATGAAGGGCGACCACGGCATGATGGCCATGGAACCGCTCAAGGACGTCGCCGTCCCCGCCGGCGGGAAGCTGGAATTCGCCCCCGGCGGCCGTCACGTCATGCTCTTCTCGATCGGCCCAGCGGTGAAGCCGGGCCAGAAGGTGCCGCTCCAGCTGTCCTTCGCCAGCGGCAAGACGCTGCAGATCGACGCCCAGGTGATCGGCGCAGGCGATCCCGCGCCGGGAAGCTGAACCCCATACACGTGCGGCGCACACCCTGGCTCGGCAGTTCCCGGCCCTCGCCGGGGAACTGGATGCGTTGAATGTCGGTACAGCCATCCGGCCCGATTTATGAACGGCAGGACAGGTTAAGCTACTGTAGTTGCACGGATGCGTGTTTCTCCGTAACCCTCCGTAAACCACTTCTCCCCCATTATGGTGGCAAGGCCCAGAAGACTGGGTGACCCGCGTCGGGTTGCGGGTCGGAGTGGTCGCGTGATGGAAGATCGGCAGGCATCGCGGTTCATGACGCGCCTCGCGCGCGACCGTCGCGGCAACACGCTGGCGATGATGGCGGCGATGCTGATCCCGCTGGCCGGCTTCTGCGGCGTCGCGATCGACACCGCCCGCCTCTATGTCGTCAAGACCCGCCTCCAGCAGGCCTGCGACGCCGGCGTGCTCGCCGGGCGCAAGTTCATGACCGACACCTCGCTCAGCAACACCAATCTCGATTCGACCGCGTCGGCCCAGGCGCAGACTTTCTTCGCCAACAATTTCCGCACCGGCTGGTTCAAGACCGCCACCGCCACCTTCACGCCAACCAAGACCTCGAACGCCCAGGTCGCGGGCACCGCCCAGTCGACCGTGCCGATGACGATCATGTCGATCTTCGGCATGACCAGCCAGACCATCACCGTCACCTGCGAGGCGAGCTACGACATCGCCGATACCGACGTGATCTTCGTGCTCGACACCACCGGCTCGATGGCCTGCCTGCCGCAGGACGACGACACCACCTGCAACGCCTATGTCGGCGCGGCGGGCACGACCAGCTACAGCCGCCCGGCCGACGGCGCCGCCAGCGGCAATGACAGCGTCGCCGGCTATCCGGGCAGCACCGCCTATTACGTCCCCGAGAAGAGCGGCTCGCGCATCGCGGCGCTGCGCTCGGCGGTGCTCAGCTTCTACGACACCATGGCCTCGGCGGCGGACCCGTCCACCCATATCCGCTACGGCTTCGTCACCTACACTTCGACGGTGAACGCCGGCAAGGCGATCACCGCGCTGTCACCCGCCTATATGGTCGGCGGCACCGGCAGCGCGAACACCCAGTGGAACTATGAATCGCGCTACCAGACCGGCACCTATTACGGCACGCCGACCTGGCGCTATCAGCAGCTCGATTTCGACGTGCGCAGCTTCGTTTCCGGCACGACCGTCACCGATCCCAGCAAGACCACCGGCGCCACCAGTCGCTGGACCGGATGCATCGAGGAACGCAACACCACCGCCGGCACGATGAGCTTCAATCAGGCGTCACTGCCGCCGGATCTCGATCCCGACCTGGCGCCCAATTCGAACATCGACACTCAGTGGAAGCCGATGTGGCCGGAGCTGTTCTACGCCCGCAACAACTACAGCAGCACCGGCAGTTCGACTTCGACCGGTGACAATTCGAGCAACCCGAATATCGGCAGCACCCCCTATTACCAGGCGGGCTATGTCTCGTGCGGCAAGCCGGTCGCGCGGCTCGACACCATGTCGCGCACCGATGTGTCGAACTACGTCAACGCCACCGATTTCCGCCCGATCGGCGGCACCTATCACGATACCGGCATGATCTGGGGCACGCGCCTGCTCTCGCCGACCGGCCTGTTCAAGGCGGACACCGCCGCCTGGCCCGGCCGCCAGGCGCCCAACCGGGTGATCGTGTTCCTCACCGATGGCGACATGTCGCCGAACACCGGCGTCTACGGCATGTACGGCAATGAATATTATGATCGCCGGGTCAGCGGCGGCGATTTCACCAATCTCAAGGCCTATCACAACGCCCGCTTCCTGGCGGAATGCAGTGCGGCCAAGGCGCGCAACATCCAGGTGTGGACCGTCACGATCGATTCCTCGGCGACCACCGAGATGAAGTCCTGCGCCACCACCACCAGCCAGGCGCTCGCCACCACCTCGGGCACCGGCCTGTCCACTGCCTTCGCTGCCATCGCCAAGCAGGTGGCGATGCTCCGCGTGTCGCAGTGACGCGTATCCGCCGGCTCCTGCCCCGGCTCGCCCGCGATGTCCGCGGCGTGACGGTGGTCGAGTTCGCCTTCGTGCTGCCGGTCATGCTCGTGCTGATGATGGGCATGTGCGAGCTCGGCTATCAGGCCTATGTCCAGTCGGTGGTCACCGGCGCGGTGCAGAAGGCCGGGCGCGACAGCGGCATCCAGGGCGCCACCGCCGCCACGATCGATGCGCGCGTGCTCTCGCAGATCAAGTCGGCGGCCCCCAGCGCGGCCTATGCCACCGGCTATCCGACCCGGAAAAGCTATACCAACTTCAGCGCGATCGCGCCCGAGCCGTTCGTCGATACCAACGGCAACGGCACGCGCGAGACCGGCGAGTGCTACACCGATGTCAACGGCAACGGCCAATGGGACGCCGATGCCGGCCGCACCGGCCAGGGCGGCGCCAACGACGTGACCGTATTCACCGCCCAGATCACCTATAACCGGCTGTTCCCGGTGGTGAAGCTGCTCGGCTGGTCGGGCAGCGCGACGCTCAGCGCCACCACCACGCTGATGAACCAGCCCTACGCCACCCAGAACATCCCCTCGCCCGCGACGATCTGCACATGAAACTCCGCCTCCCCCTTCCCGCGCTGCTCCGCCGGCTCGCGCCCGCCACCCGGGGCGTGGCGATGCTCGAATTCGCGCTGGCGCTGCCGGTGGTGCTCGTGCTCGGCTGCTACGGCGTCGAGACCGCGAACCTCGCCATCGCCAATCTGCGCGTCAGCCAGCTCGCCTCGAACCTCGCCGACAATGGCTCGCGCATGGGGCTGATGAGCAGCACCAGCTCGGTCGTCCAGCTGCGCGAGCTCGATCTCAACAACGCGCTCCAGGCCGCGCGCCTGCAGGGCGACTCGCTCGACATCGGCAACAATGGCCGGGTGATCCTGTCGAGCCTCGAATATATCCAGCAGAGCTACGACACCGCCCCGGTGATGCGCATCCACTGGCAGCGCTGCTTCGGCAAGAAGAGCGGCACCAACTATGATTCGAGCTACGGCACGACCAGCGCCGCGGCGGGCACCGATGCGACCAAGGCCAATGCCGGCACCACCGTCACCGGCATGGGCGATCCCGGCGCCGTCGTCACCGCGCCCAGCGGCTCGGGGCTGATCTTCGTCGAAGTGAACTATGATTATCAGCGGCTGTTCGGCTCCACCTTCATGGGCCCGGCCCGCCTCCACTACGTCGCCTCGTTCATCGTGCGCGACCGCCGCGACTTCGCCCAGCTCTACAACCCTGCGCCCGCCGCCACCCGCTCGACCTGCGACAAATATACGACGTGAGTTGCCGCGGCGGCGATCCGCGCTATCCTCCCTGCCCAACCCGCAGGGAGGCCCGTCTACATGCCGCAAGTCCTGGATCGTTTCCGCTCCTCCACGCTCGGCTGGCTGATCGGCACCGTCGCCGGCTGGGGCACCTGCTTCCTGTTCCTGCTCGGGCTGGCCGGCACTTTCTACTTCCTGGCGCAGGGCACCCTGGTCGGCGCCGCATGGGTCGCGCCGCTGCTGCTCGCCGTCGCGATCGTCGTGCTGATCCTCAAATGGTTCGAGAATCTGGGCATCGCCTATGAGGTCACCGAGGACCGGCTGATCCTGCACAAGGGCATCGTCCAGAAGTCGATCGACGAGATCGAGCTCTACCGGGTCAAGGACGTCCGCATCGACTTCTCGATCATCAACCAGCTGGCCGACATCGGCACGATCACCATCGCCTCGTCCGACGAGACCACGCGCGACGCGCCGCTGGTGATCCGCGACGTGGCCCAGGCCCGCGCCCGCCGCGAGAAGCTTCGCGAGCTGGTCAACACCGCGCGGCGCAACCGCGGCGTCCGCGAGATCGACATGGTGCACGAGGATCTCGGCGAACCGCCCTTGAGCTGACACGTATCGGCCTGCCATCCTCTTCATGCCGAACTTGTTTCAGCATCCAACTCTCCACGAGCCATATCGCCGGTGGGACGTTGGACCCTGAAACAAGTTCAGGGTGACAGGTTGTGGGATGGCCTCGCCACCCTCACGCAGCCCTCACCGCTTCTCCAGCACCGCCAGCCGCCGCCCGATGATCGCGGTCTGCACCACGAACAGCGTGATCAGGATCGCCGCGATCGCGCCAACGAAGGTGTCGAACGCCGGCACCGGGCCGATATGGTCGCGGCCGGGCCCGACGATCAGCATCGCCACGGTCATCGCGATCAGCATCAGCCGCAGCTCGGTCGGCCCGGCGGCGACATAGGACAGCCGCAGCTCGCCGGTCACCCGCGCCGACAGGAAGGCGTGCACCGACATCAGCAGGTACCCCGCCAGCGCGATCATCGCGATGTCCATCGTCACGAAGGGCGACAGGCCGATGCCCGCCACGATCATCAGATTGGCCAGCCCGTCGCAGCTATGGTCGATGAAATAGCCATAGGAGGGCCGCTCGATCTTGCGGAACCGCGCCAGGCTGCCGTCCATCGAGTCCCCGAACCACTGCACCGCATAGCCGGCCAGCGACAGCAGCAGCCACAGCGAGGAGAGGTTGCTCGCGACATAGCCCAGGAACACCAGGAACGCGCCGACCATGCCCAGGGCGGTCAGCCGGTCGGGGGTGACCGAGGGCGGCATCTTCGAGCAGAGCCAGATCAGCAACCGGCGCTCGTGCCGTGCCAGCCAGTTTTCCTGAATCCGCGTCAGCGCGGCGCCGTTACCCGAGGGAGTCGTCATGGGGCGCTATGGGGCATGCCCTGCCCTCCGGCAATCGAATAGTCGTAACAGAAGCGTCACATGTCCCGAATGGAGAGCGGTTCACCGCGCCACCGCGATCTCCCGCTCGACGCCGATCGCTTCCAGGAACGCGCGGTCATGGCTCACCACCAGCAGCGCCCCGTCATAGCCCGCCAGCGCCGCCTCCAATATCTCCACCGATTCCATGTCGAGATGGTTGGTCGGCTCGTCGAGCAGCAGCAATTGCGGCACCACCTCGCCGCCCAGCACACAGGCCAGCCCCGCGCGCAGCCGCTCGCCGCCGCTGAGTTCCCCGGCCGGCTTCAGCGCATCCCGGTTGCGGAACGCGAAGCGCGCGCAGGCCGCATGGGCCTCGCGCTCGGTGGCGTCGGGATGCAGCCGCCGGAAATTGTCGAGCACGCTCGCGCCATCCTCCAGCAGCGCGACATGCTGGTCGAGCATCGCCACCCGCCCCTCGGCGCGCACCACCGTGCCGCCCGTCGGCGCCAGCACGCCAGCCGCGATCCGGAGCAGGCTGGTCTTGCCCGCGCCATTGGGCCCGGTCACCGCCACCCGCTCGGGCCCGATGATCTCGAAGCGCCACGGCCCGAACCGCCGCGCGCCGCGCGCCAGCACGACATCCTCGAACGCCAGCAACCGCCGGTTCGCCGGCAGCCCGGTCGCCGGCAGCGCGATCACCAGCGGCGTCACCACCTCGACCCCGGCCCGCGCCGCCGCCAGCCTTTCCCCGGCCTCGCCGACGAGCCGCTCGCCCACCCCGGCGCCGCGCCCGGCCGAATTCTCCGCCCGCTCCTTCTGCCGCCCCAGCAGGATCTTCGGCGCCGATCCGCTGGCGGCATAGGCCCGGCCCGCGCGATCCCGCCGCGCCTGCCGCTCGCGCGCCTGCTGCGCCCCCGCCTCGGCCCCGCGCAGCGCGTCGCCCGCGCGCTCCAGCTCCGCCGCCGCCCGGCCGCGCTCGGCCTCCCGTGCTTCGGCAAAGCCCGACCAGCCGCCGCCGAACACCCGCGCGCCCAGCGGCGTCAACTCGACGATCCGGTCCATCGCCTCGAGCAGCGCGCGGTCGTGGCTCGCCACCAGCACCCCGCCGCGCCAGCCCTCGACCAGCGCCATCACCGCCGCCCGCCCCTCGGCATCGAGATTGTTGGTCGGCTCGTCGAGCAGCAGAAGGTCGGGCGCATCGAGCCGCAGCCGCGCGATCCCCACCCGCGTCCGCTCGCCGCCGGACAGCGTCGCCACCCGCCGGTCGAGCGCCATCGCGCCCAGCCCCGCGCCGGCCAGCGCCGCCTCGACACGCTCTTCCAGCGTCCAGTCCGCCTCGGCAAGGTCCGCCTCGCTGCCCTCGCCCGCCAGCACCCGGCCCAGCCGTGCCAGCCCGCCGCGCACGCCCAGCACTTCGTCGATCCGCCAGTCGCCCGGCCAGGACTGGCGCAGTACCCCGACGCTGCCGGCACGCACCACGCTGCCGCCCGCGGGCGCGATCTCGCCCGCGACGATGCGCAGCAAGGTCGACTTGCCGCTGCCGTTGCGCCCGACCAGCCCGGTGCGTTCCCGCCCCAGCGCCAGCGTCAGATTGTCGAAGAGCCGGCTGCCCTCAGGCGTTGCGGCGGAAAGCGAATCCAGGGTTACGAAGGACATGGGGCACCTGCAGACAGGACGAGACGATCGGGCGAACGATGGTCATTTCCTGGCGCATGATGGGTACTCCGTTGGACTGCGAGTGCGCTATCTGGCGCGCGGGGCGATCGATGACAAGCCCGGACCCGCACGCTAGCCTGCCCCCCAGGAGGGGCCAGGTGACGACATTGCAAGACGAGGTGCGCCGCCGGAAGCGTAACACCCGGCTGAACCTGATCGCCTTTTCGCTCCTGTGCTTCTTCGGCCTCGGCGCGATCCTGCTCCGGGGCACCGCCACCAGCGATACCCTTGCCTCCGATCCGCAGGCCAGCATCCTCGGCCCCGCCGCGCTCGGACTGCTGTGCTGGCTGCTCAGCTTGCTCGTGCTGCTCGGTATCAGGCCGCTGAGCTGGAAGACCCTGGTGGCAGCCTTCTTCCTCTCGCTGTTGACCGGCCTGGGGGCGACGGCCTGCACGATTCTCGTCCTCGAACGGCTCCAGGAACGCGCCGAGTTCGGCCACGGTCCGCTGCGCCAGAAACAGGCCGATCTCGCGATCGCGGAGGCGGTGTACTTCCGCGGCAAGTCCGGCCGCTACGAGATCACGCTCCGCGACTATTCCAGGAGCTTCACCGTCGACGAAGCCGACTATGCCGCCGCCTTTGGCGAAGCGGAGCACGTCCGCCCGCGCGGCCGTTGCGCCCGCGTCACCCTGCAGAAATCCGCCCATACCCTGCGGATCATCGGCCTTGAGCGCGGCGCCCTCCCGCGCGGCACCCTGGTCCGCTGCCGGCCCGACACGCCTGCGCCAAGCTGGTGACAAGCCGCCGGCCACCCGCCATCTAGAGCGGATGGCCCGATCCCGCCCCCTCACCCAAGGCGAAGCCGAGCTCGCCCGCAGCGTGTTCGGCGACGCGCTCGATCCCGCCCGGGCGGCGGTAGCGAACCGCAAATGGGCGTTCTTCCAGCCGCGGCACACCACCATGGCGCCGCTCGGCACGATCCATTTCAACCCGGCCTCGGGGCTCTACCGCGAGGATTTCGCGCATGCCCCGCTCGGGCTGCAGGGGCTGTTCATCCACGAACTCGCCCATGTCTGGCAGCACCAGTCTGGCCTGTTCCTGCCGCTCCAGCGCCATCCCTTCTGCCGCTATGACTATATCCTCGAGCCCGGCCGCCCCTTCGGGCGCTACGGCATCGAGCAGCAGGCCGAGATCGTCCGCCACGCCTTCCTGCTGCGGCGCGGCGCCGATCTCCCCGGCATCGCGCCGCTCAGCCTCTACGAAGCGCTGCTGCCCTTCTAGTCGACGCTCAGGTTCTTGTCGGGCAGCTTGGCCGGCCGCGGCGGCGCGGACCGGGGCGGCGGCGGCGAGGCGGTGCGCGGAGGCGGCGGGGTATAGCTCGGGCGCGGCGCCGGAGCGGCCTGGGGCGGCGGGCTGTAGCTCGGGCGCGGCGCCGCGCTCGGCGTGGCCGGACGCTGCCATCCTTCCGGGCGCGAGGGCCGCGACCAGCTTGGCCGGCTCGGCGCATTGTCCGCTGCCGGAGGCGCCGCCGGCGCGGGAGCAGGCGTCGCACTCGGTGCCGAAGGCCGCTGCCAGCCACCTTCGGGGCGATCGGGCCGGCTCCAGCCCCCTTCGGGCCGGGCAGGCCGGTTCCAGTTCGGCCGGGACGGCGCGGCATCCCCGGTCGAGGGCGTCGCCGGTGCCGGTGCCGGCGTCACCACCGGCGGGTTCGGCCGCTGCCAGCCGCCTTCGGGCCGCGAGGGTCGGTTCCAGCCCGGCCGGGACGGCGTGGCGTCGCCGGTAGAGGGCGCGCCCGGTGCCGGCATGGGCGTCACCACCGGCGGATTGGGCCGCTGCCAGCCGCCCTCGGGGCGCGACGGCCGCGACCAGGTCGGATTGCCCGCGCCCGGCTGCGAAGGCCGCCGCCAGCCCGTGCCGCTGCCATCGGGCAGCGGGCGCGGCGGGCGCGTGGCATCGGGTGCCGGCGGCGTATCCGGCGCGACATCGCTCGGCGCCGGCAGGCTGGGCCGGCCGCGCCGCCAGCCCGGCGTGCCGTCGGGCCGGAAATTGTCGGGGCGCGTCACCGGCGGGCGGGTGCCGCCACCCGGTGCGTCGGGCGTGGTGCCGGGGCGCCCGCCCCAGCCCGGCCGGCCCGGCCGCCCGCCGCCCGGCGGACGCGACCAGCCCGATCCCGGCTGGTTCGGTCTTCCCGCACCCGGCCGGCCCGGTCCGTCCGGCCGGTGGAAGCGGCCCGGCGGCGGGCCCTGGAAGCCGCCGTCGCGCCAGTGGCGGAAGCGCAGCGCCTGGTCGCGCCGGCGGCGCTGCTCGGCGTCGAAGCGCCGGCGCCACGCCGCCGCGTCGCTGCGCGCATGGTAGCGCGCCCAGCCGGGATAGCGGCTGCGGCCGATGTCCCAGCTCTGGATGAAGCTGAAGATCAGCGGGCTGGTATCGATCCAGACATCGGCATCGACCGGGCGATAGTCGCGCCCCGACATCGCGTCGCGCAGCCGCAGCGCGCGGTCGTACAGGTCGCCCGCGGCATCGTCATAATCGCCGAACTCGCCGCGCGGCGTCGCCTCGCCATCGGCGTCATAGACCATCGCCAGCCGCCCGCTCTCATAGGCGAAGCTCATCCCCGGCTCGACCGCCAGGAACGGCCCGCGCGCGCCCGGCGCGAAATAATAGCTGCGGATGCCGCCCTCGCCCGCATCCTCGACGATGATCGTATAGCCGTCGGTCGTCTGCCAGGCCCAGGGCTCGGCGCCTTCGAAGGGAAAGGCGAAGTCGGGCGGCGAGTCGCCGATCGCGTCCCACAGCGCATCGGCGCGGTCGATCCACTGATAGTCCTCGGCGGACTGGGGTCCGGACTGAGGGCCGGCCTGTGCCGCCGCCTTCGCAACCGGCACCGCGGCCATCGCCAGGCCGGGCATGGCCAACGCCACGCCCGCCAGCATACCCAGCCGGAACATCCTCTCGAACCGCATCGCCCATCCCTCCTGCATGTCCGCGCAAATTTCCACCCCGGGCGCTGAACGGCGGGTGAAATGTACGTGCAGCTTTGCGAAAGGAAGCGGAGAACGCGCGATGCACCCCGCCATCCCAAGCAACACCGGCAACTGGCGCTTTGTGCCGGGCGTTCCTATCTCCCCACTAGAAACCCCAACAGAACAAAGCTAGAACCCTCGGCATGGCACTTACCACCATTTCCGTCCGCGGCGCGCGCGAGCACAATCTCAAGGGCGTGGACGTCGATATCCCGCGCGACACGCTCACGGTGATCACCGGCCTGTCCGGCTCGGGCAAGTCGAGCCTCGCCTTCGACACCATCTATGCCGAGGGCCAGCGCCGCTATGTCGAGTCGCTCTCGGCCTATGCCCGCCAGTTCCTCGAGCTGATGCAGAAGCCGAACGTCGAGCATATCGAGGGCCTCAGCCCTGCCATCTCGATCGAGCAGAAGACGACCTCGCGCAATCCGCGCTCGACGGTCGCCACGGTCACCGAGATCTACGATTACATGCGCCTGCTCTGGGCGCGCGTCGGCGTGCCCTATTCCCCGGTCACCGGCCTGCCGATCAGCGCGCAGACCGTGTCGCAGATGGTCGACCGCGTCCTCGCTTTGCCCGAGGGCACCCGCCTGCTCCTCCTCGCCCCGGTCGTGCGCGGCCGCAAGGGCGAGTATCGCAAGGAGCTCGCCGAGTGGCAGCGCGCCGGCTTCCAGCGCGTCCGCATCGACGGCGAGACCTATCTGATCGAGGAAGCCCCCGCCCTCGACAAGAAGTACAAGCACGACATCGAAGTGGTGGTCGACCGTCTGGTGGTGCGGGACGACATCGCCACCCGCCTTGCCGAGTCCTTCGAGACCGCGCTCAAGCTCGCCGAGGGCCTGGCGTACGTGGATCTGGTCGACGCGACCGTCGCCGAGGCCACCGGCGCCCGCGTGGCGGAGGCCCGGGCCGAGTTCAACGTCACCGGCGGCGCGATGAAGGGCACCGGCATCCCGGACAACCGCATCGTCTTCTCCGAGAAATTCGCCTGCCCGGTCTCCGGCTTCACCATCCCCGAGATCGAGCCCCGCCTCTTCTCGTTCAACGCCCCCCAGGGCGCCTGCCCCACCTGTGACGGCCTGGGCGAGAAGCTGGTGTTCGACGAGGATCTCGTCGTCCCCAATCACGACCTGTCGATCAAGAAGGGCGCGGTCGTGCCCTGGGCCAAGTCCAACCCGCCCAGCCCCTATTACATGCAGGTGCTCGGCAGCCTCGCCCGCGAGTTCGGCTTCAGCCTCGACACGCCGTGGCGCGAGCTGCCCGGCGAGGTCCAGCTGATCATCCTCCACGGCACCGGCGGCAAGCCGGTCACCCTCACCTTCATCGACGGCAAGAAGAGCTACGACGTCCGCAAGCCGTTCGAGGGCGTGATCGGCAATCTCAACCGCCGCATGCTGCAGACCGAGAGCGCGTTCATGCGCGAGGAGCTCAGCAAGTACCAGGCCGCGCACCCCTGCGAGGTCTGCCACGGCGCCCGCCTCAAGCCCGAGGCGCTGGCGGTCAAGATCGCCGGCGAGGACATCAGTCACGCCACCCGCCTCTCGGTGGTCGACGCGCTCGCCTGGTTCGAGAAGCTCCCCGCCACGCTCACCGACCAGCAGCGCGAGATCGCCCGCGCGATCCTCAAGGAGATCGACGAGCGGCTCGGCTTCCTCAACAATGTCGGGCTCGACTATCTCAACCTGAACCGCACCTCGGGCACGCTGTCCGGCGGCGAGAGCCAGCGCATCCGCCTCGCCAGCCAGATCGGCAGCGGCCTGTCCGGCGTGCTCTACGTCCTCGACGAGCCGAGCATCGGCCTCCACCAGCGCGACAACGACATGCTGCTCGCCACCCTCCGCCGCCTGCGCGACCTCGGCAACACCGTGATCGTCGTCGAGCATGACGAGGATGCGATCCGCAGCGCCGACTATATCCTCGACATGGGCCCGGGCGCCGGCGTCCATGGCGGCGAGATCGTCGCGCGCGGCACGCTCGACGAGATCCTCAACACCAAGGGCAGCGTCACCGCCGATTATCTCAACGGCACCCGCGAGATCGAGGTCCCGAAGAAGCGCCGCAAGGGCACCGGCAAGAAGCTCACCGTCGAGAACGCCACCGCCAACAATCTGCGCGGCGTCACCGCGAGCATCCCGCTCGGCACCTTCACCTGCATCACCGGCGTCTCGGGCTCGGGCAAGTCGAGCTTCACGATCGACACGCTCTATGCCGCCGCCGCGCGCCAGCTCAACGGCGCCCGCCTGCTCGCCGGCAAGCATGACAAGATCACCGGCCTCCAGCACTTGGACAAGGTGATCGACATCGACCAGTCGCCGATCGGCCGCACCCCGCGCTCGAACCCGGCGACGTACACCGGCGCCTTCACCAGCATCCGCGACTGGTTCGCCGGCCTGCCCGAGGCGCAGGCGCGCGGCTACAAGCCCGGCCGCTTCAGCTTCAACGTCAAGGGCGGCCGCTGCGAGGCGTGCCAGGGCGACGGCGTGCTCAAGATCGAGATGCACTTCCTGCCCGACGTCTATGTCACCTGCGACGTCTGCCACGGCGCGCGCTACAATCGCGAAACCCTCGAAGTGAAGTTCAAGGGCAAGAGCATCGCCGATGTGCTCGACATGACGGTCGAGGACGCAGTCGAGTTCTTCAAGGCGGTCCCGCCGATCCGCGACAAGATGGCGATGCTCGCCGAAGTCGGCCTGGGTTACGTCAAGGTCGGCCAGCAGGCGACCACCCTGTCCGGCGGCGAGGCGCAGCGCGTCAAGCTCGCCAAGGAACTCGCCCGCCGCGCCACCGGCAACACGCTCTACATCCTCGACGAACCCACGACGGGCCTGCACTTCGAGGACGTCCGCAAGCTATTGGAAGTGCTCCACGCGCTGGTCGAGCAGGGCAACACAGTGGTGGTGATCGAGCACAATCTCGACGTCATCAAGACCGCCGACTTCATCCTCGACCTCGGCCCCGAAGGCGGCGTCAAGGGCGGCGAGATCGTCGCCCAAGGCACGCCGGAAGAGGTGGTGAAGGAACCGCGGAGCTTTACGGGGAAGTATCTGGCGCCGTTGCTGGGGAAGCGCGCGGTTGGGGAGAGCGTGGCGGCGGAGTAGTTTTGCTATCCCAAAGGCCGACTACCGATAACACCCATATAATCTACAGAGTCGCTGTAGCGAGATGCGCCTCAAAATTCTCCAAAGATGAAATGATCCTTTCAGAAAGGATCTTATCCTCCTTTGGGTCTGGCAAAGTCATTATAGCGTGCAATCCTCTATGGGCTACATCTCCACGCCTAGCTCCAAAAGTATTTAAATCTATAAATAATTGCTCTTCGACTGCAGTCTCATCCAAACCCAAAGGCACAAACATGGAAAGCACATTGTATGTTTTAACACCTTTATTCGCCTGAACTCGTTTTTTAAGCTCATGAATACAAGCTAACTGAGATTTCTTTACGAACGACCTATTATCAAATTCACTTATTTGAGTGGGCATTCCACCCATTTGATCCGATCTGTACAGGGTCATCAGCGCAGCACCTCCCCTACATGCTACACCTGATCTAATCCGCGCGTCGATTTCATCGAGCGCAGCTAGCGCCAAGTTTTCGAAATGAGTCTCGAGTTCCGAATGGAACAACACCCTAAACGCCGCAGCACTTCTATACTGAGCATCAGTATAAGATCCGATCTTTGAAAAGTTTCTTGGTAGAAATTGCATTCGCAATTCCCAATACCTCTTTTCAAGCCTTCTAAGAATTTGAGATCGCATAATCTAAATTGGGGAAGATATAGGAGTGCCTAGAACTTCACTCAACTTAGAAGCCCACAAACTAAATCTGTAGTGCACAGACTCAACACTCTTGGTGGTTCCGCTCACAGATGTAGCAAATCTCCAATCACCAGAAAGTAATTTGTACGCATCCACGACTTCGTTAACGCGATTAATCGCAAGACTTGCTATTGCATCATCAGAAAAATAATAAGCCATTACATCAAAAACAGCTCTATTGATGCGTGTTTCGTAATGGAATCCATTCCACTTTTTAAAAGCATCCTTACCGAAAATTTGCTTCGTTATCATGATCGCACGCTCCATGCTCTTGAGCAAATCGCGTACCGACGATTCCAAATTTTCCCAATCCTCGTTAAGAGATTTTGTCGTACTATCAAGTATAGCTTTAAGATTTCCGTTATAATACTTCAGAAAAATCTTAAATGCTATAAACCGGAGAGTTATTTCATTATCTCTCATACGAAAATCTGGATGCCTCAAACCAAGCATATCTTGAAGCACTTTACTTTCAATAACATACTGATTTAGGGCGGTGGTAAATGGCCCAGGATGAAGAGCTTGACGGAGCTCTTGGGGAGAAAGCTGCACGCTACCACTGTTGATACGAAGAAATACTTCGTATAGAAACTCTTCCGAAGGCCAAGATTTAATTACTACAGTCCGGATAGTCGCGTTCTCAAAATCTGGCGCGGAAGACACGAATAAATTATTCGATATGTCTCCATAAGACTGATCATTTAGATCCGATCTCATTTTGAGCCCCTTAAGTTTAAAGGGCACAAACTCTTGATCTCCTACATCGGCCGCAAATTGCCGGAGCGAGAGAAGCCGCTGCTTTCCATCAATAACAATATACGAACCGCGCCTTTCACGGCGCTCGGCTAGAATAATCTGCGGAGTAGGTATGCCGAGTATAAGACTTTCAATATACTGACTCTTCCTTGGAATATTCCAAGCATCCCTTCTTTGAAAATCAGGATCTAAGAATATATTCCCCTTTCGAAGCTGACTAATAACGGTTTCAGTCGTCCAATCAGTGGACGATATTGCAGCGTCGAATCGAGTAAGGCTGCGGCTGCCCAATACATCTTCTTCGTCTTCCTGTTGATCAAGAGGAGCGAGCTCACTCTCGAATTCAGGTTCTGGCGCGCTATCGGTCATAAAATAAGGCTGTACGAGGACGCACCTAAGGTCAAGCTTACGCTAGAAATAGTCGTTAGGTCTGCCGGGTTGCCAGACTCACTTGGCAATCGACCCACGCCTTCCGCAACTCCGCCGCATTGCTATGCGCCGACCTCCTCCATTCCGGACAAGGTTCCGCTTGCCCGCCTTCCCCCCCCCTCCGCGAACCGCTATATTCCCCGCATGACAAAGCTCTCGCCCATCGTCTCGGAATTCGCCTCCACGGAGGAGGAAGAAGCCTATGATGCGTGGTTCCGCGCCAAGGTCGAAGCCCGGCTGGCAGACAAGGCGCCCGGCATCCCGCATGAAGAAGTCATGGCAAGGATGCAGGCCATCCTCGATCGTCACGCGCAAGACTGATGCTCCCGCACCTCTGGCACCCTGAGGCGCTGGAGGATCTTGAGACCGTCATCGATTTCATCGAAGCACGTAACCCGTCAGCCGCGCGGCGGATCGGCGATGCCATCCGCAGCACCGCGGACCAGTTGCCCGCGCATTCCCATGCCTATCGGCCCGGCCGTGTTCCCGGCACCCGCGAGGCGGTTGTCCATCCCAACTACATCCTGATCTATCGCGTCGCCGAGATCATCGAGGTGATGGCCGTCTTCCACGCCCGCCAGCTTTATCCCTAGCACCCCCTTCGCTTCCCCGGCGAAGGCCGGGGCCCAGGGTTTCTCTGCCGTCCCGCTTTGTTACCCTGGGCCCCGGCTTTCGCCGGGGAACAACAGTGCCAGCGCAACACGCCAACAGAAAAGAACAAACCATAAACAAACCGCTGTCCTACAGCCCCCGTTCCAGCATATCTGAACGGTCCTCAACCAAGGAGAGGACCGCCACCATGACCAAGCATCAGGAATTCCTGCCGCCCTATGGCGACCCGGACGTGATCGCCCTGCCCGTCGACGAGTACACCAAGTCTCCCTCGCAGCGGATTTCCGGCTGGTCGGGCGCCAGCCAGGCGACCTTCCTGCGCGCGATCGCCGAGGGGGCCACGGTCGGCCAGGCGTGCCGGCTGGTCGGGCTCAGCCAGCAATCGGCCTATGCCTTCCGCCTCTCCACGCGCGGCGCGCAGTTCCGGCTCGGCTGGGAGGCGGCCGCGCTCCACGCGCGCAGCGTGCTGGCCGATGCGCTGATGGAGCGCGCGCTCCACGGCAATATCGAGACGATCACCCGCCCCGATGGCAGCGAGGTCGAGCGCCACCGCTTCGACAACCGGCTCGGCATGGCGATGCTCAACCGGCTCGATCGCCTGGCCGACAAGGCGGCGCGGGAAACCACCCATGCCGCCGCCCGCCTCGTCGCACAGGAGCTCGATGCCTATCTCGATCTGCTCGGCCAGGATATGGGCCCGGCCCGCGCCGGCCTGTTCCTCGCACACCGGATCGAGCCCGCCGGCGAGGACGACCTCGCGCCCCTCCGCACCCTCGCCCGCGCCGATCACTGGCTGCGCACCCACACCGACCTCGCCGAACCGCTCGCCGATCTCGATCCCGCCGCCCGCGACCAATGGTCCGCCGCCGATTGGGCCCGCGCCGAAGCCGCCGGTCTGGTCGCGCTCGCCCCCGCGCCCGCACGCATGGAGACTCAAGCGATTCAAGATTTCCCCGAGGCCCCCGACACGCCCGAGGACGAACCCCGCGTCTGGTGGGACGGCGGCGACGAGAAGTGGCGCACCGATTTCCCCCCGCCCGCCGATTTCCACGGCGAGGAGGACGGCAGCTATGGCGACGACGATTACTCCCGCGAGCTGACCGTCGAGGAAGAGGAACTGGTCGAGGCACCGCGCCTGGCCGAGATCGCGGCGCAGCGCGTGGCGGAGAGCGCCGCGCGCGACCGCTGGTTCGCGGTGCTCGCCCCGGCGCCCGCGCAACCCTCTGGCGCCGCCGCCGTCACCGGCTACACTGGCGCCGGGGAAGAGGGGACAGGCGCATGCCCGAGCAGCTGACACCGGAGGATCTCGAGCGCATCGCGCGGATCGAGGCAGAGACCGCGGCGCGGGCGGCGCGCGAGAATGAGGGGATCGCCGGCGCCAAGGTCATGTACGCGGTGATCTGCTTCGTCTTCTGCTTCCCTTTCCTGATCTATCCGCTGCTGGCGATCTGGCTCGGCCATCTGCCGGCACGCTTCACCGCCTGGATCTGGCCGGCGATGCCGTTCGTGATGGTGGCGCTCGTCCTGGCCGCGGGCATCTGGCTGCGCGGCCGGCTCACGCTGCCCAATGGCTGGGAGTTCGAGGGACGACGGCTGCGCATCCTGCTGGTGGCGACGGTGCTGGCGCCCTTGGTGCTCAGCCTTGCCTGGGCGCTGCTCAAGGGGCCGTTCTGGGCGCTGGTACAGTCCAATCCCTTCCTCGCGGAAATGCTCGACGGCTATTGAGCATGGCACGGGGAAGAAAAAGCCGCCCCTTGTATTGCGGCGCCAGCACCCCATCTAACATCTGCTACAGTCGCACATCGACGGTTTTCGGCGCTTTGCGGCCCCTCTTCCTTCCTTCTGCCCCTTGCAGCGCGAGGTCCGCTCGCACTGGGCGCGGCCGATAACACAAGGAAGAATCGCATGAGCCACACCGGAACCGTCAAGTTCTTCGACGCAGTCAAGGGCTTCGGCTTCATTACGCCGGACGGCGGGAACCAGGACCATTTCGTCCATATCTCCGCCGTCGAGCGTTCGGGGCTGGGCACGCTCAGCCAGAACCAGCGCGTGAACTATGAGCTGGAGAACGACAAGCGCGGCCGGGCATCGGCAGCGAACCTGTCGCCGGCTGAATAACGGACACCGAACAGGCGGCCTCGGCCGTCCGGCGGCGTCCCCAAAGTCCCCCTTTAGGGGGCGCCGCCACCCCACGTCCTCTCTTGGAGAACGCACAAGTGGCAAACCAACCCGATTACCGGGCTCAGGCGGCGAAATGCCGCGCCGAGGCCGAGGCAGCGACGCTCGACAATGTCCGCGAACAGCGGCTGCGGGCAGAGGCGGCCTGGCTCGATATGGCGCTCCGCCAGGAACAGGTCGCCCGCTCGCGCATTGCACGAGAGGCGGCAAGTCCGGCCGTCCAGACAATAACACAGGAAACTACATGAACTTTTTCAATCGCGTACACGAAACTCAGATTACCCGCGGTGCGAGCAAGCCTTTCGAGGCCTTTGTCCCGCTCCACCGCCGTCTCTTCCCCCTCGATGCCAGGCGTCAGCGCGCCATTGCCCGCGCCGCTGTGCTCGAGGTGCTCGGCTAACCAGGCCGGCATTTTCCGGGGCCTTCGACCGGCCCCGCCCAGCATTCGCTTCGTCCCCGGCGCATCCGCCCGTCCGGTCTCAGACCGCGACCAGCCGAGCGCAGCGGTGGTTCGCTCCCGTCCCCATGGCGCCTATGTTCCGGCCCGGGGCGGGGCAAATCCTAAGCAACAAGGGGATGTCCATGAAGCGTATCGCTGTTCTGCTGCCGGTGATCCTGGCAGCCTGCAATTCCGGTCCCAGCGTCACCGCAACCAATGCCTCGGTCGAGGAAGTCTCGAACAAGGTGGCGGCGGCGCAAGGGTCCGGCAATTTCATCCGGCCGGGCCAGTGGACCAGCAAGGCCACCGTCAATCTCGAGATGCCGGGCATGGACAAGATGCCGCCCGAGACCGTGCAGAAGATGAAGGAAGCGGCGAGCAAGGGGGTCGAGGCGACCACCTGCGTCACCGAAGCCGATGTGAAATCGCCCAAGGCGGCGATGTTCGGCGGCGACCAGAGCTGCCGCTATGACCACTACACCATGGCCGGCGGCACCATCGACGCCAAGCTGACCTGCGAGGCGCAGGGCCAGAAGCGGGTGATGACGGTCAAGGGCATCTATTCGGCCGACAGCTACCACATCGAATCCACGGCGGAGGCCGGCCCGATGGGCAAGATGTCGTCGACCATCGACGCCAGGCGCACCGGCGAGTGCACGGGCAAGGAGAAGAGCTGAGCGGAGATCTTGGTTTGGGTCGGCGGGGCCTCGGAACAGTCGCCCCGCCCGCCCGTTCTGGCCGAAACACTCTGAGGTAACGAGGAATTTCAATGGCCACCACCCGCAAGCCGAGCAGCAATCCGACGCCAGCCAAACGCACCCCGGCGAAGCGCGGCACCACCACCGCCGCCAAGAAACCCGCGGCCCGCAAGGCCAAGGCCCCGGCGGCGAAGGCGCCGGCACCGGCGCCCCGCTCGGCCCACACCGCCGGCGTCGCCGCCATCGGCGCGCTCGCCGTCACGGTGCTGGGAGCAGCCGCCTTCGGGGCATGGCGCATCTTCCGCCGTCCGAGCGAGGGCATCGTTCCGACGGACCTGCTCGGCGACACGCATCCCGACGGGTCGGAGCGGGCCATCGACGCCTTCCGCCCCGATCCCACCGCCCCGGTGCCGGCCTCGGAGCGCGAGCAGTTCCGCCCTGCCCTGGCTACCGCCGGGATGGACGTAAACTCATGATGCAGGCGAAACTTTTCTGCCTTCCCGTGCATTCCGCAAGCGAGCGGGTTCATGGAGGAGAGACAAGATGCGCACCCTGATCCTCGGCCTCGCCGCGGCGACGGCGCTGGCCGGCTGCACCGAATATGGCGCCGGCCCCGGCAGCGGTTATTCTGGCTATCGGGACTATGACTATAACCGCCCGGACCCCGCCTATAACGGCTATTATGCCGACCGCTATTACCGCGAGGGCCGCAACTATCGCGAGCAGCGACTGAGCCGGAATGACCGGGTCTATCGGGGCCAGGACGGCCGCTATTATTGCCGCCGCTCGGACGGCACCACCGGCCTGGTGGTCGGCGCAGCAGCCGGCGGCGTGCTCGGCGCGATCATTGCCCCCGGTGGCTCGGAAGTGCTCGGCGCACTGATCGGCGCGGCGGCCGGCGGCGCGGTCGGCACCTCGGTCGACAAGGGCGAGGTCCGCTGCCGCTGATTACTCGAAAGGGTAGCCTTCAAGCCGGGCCCCCGACGCCCTAGATTGGGGGTCCGGCCAAGAGGGAGACCGAGAAGATGACGACCCGTACCGCGACTGCCCGCTACGAAGGCTTTGGCAAGGAAGGCAAGGGCCACATCACCACCCAGTCCGGGGTGCTGACCGACCAGTTCTACGGCTTCAACACGCGTTTCGGCGATGAACCTGGCACCAATCCGGAAGAACTCGTCGCCGCTGCACATGCCGGCTGCTTCACCATGGCGCTCAGCTTCGCTTTGGCCCGGGCCGGGTTCAGCGAAGGCTCGCTGGAGACCAGCGCCGCCGTGAAGCTCGAGCAGGATGGCGACGGCTTCACCATCACCCGCTCGGACCTGACGCTCAAGGCCAGCGTCCCGGGCCTGGCCCAGGAACAGTTCGAGGCCCTGGCCGCCGGCGCCCATGCCAATTGCCCGGTCTCCAAGCTGCTCAAGGCTGAGAGCAAGCTCGACGCTACCCTGGTCTGATCGGGCTGCTTGCAATGTAGGATTTCGGCTGCTCCACCATGGCGGTGGAGCAGTCGGTCCGATCTCATTCCCTGATCTTTTGCGCGACGCGGACGGAAGGTCCGTGCGCAATACCTGTCCGCGATCTATCCGTGCCCCGGCGCTTTTACTTGTTCCCCGGCGAAGGCCGGGGCCCAGTTTCAGCGCAGCTGGTTGGGGCGGTCAAACCTATCCGGCGACATGGCAACTGGGCCCCGGCCTTCGCCGGGGAACAAGGATGCAATTGGACTAGGTCGGTCTCCATCTGCCCAAACGCCTCTCTCCTCATTCGGAAACCACCGACCCCAAACGCAAAAGGGGCCCGGCATTGCTGCCAGGCCCCGTGTCGCCGGACTGCTGCCGTGGACCCGGACGGATCTTCGGCATGGTTTCGGCGGCTCCTCGGCCCGCGCCGGCAAGGGCAAGCGAGCTTCGGTCCGGTCGTCGAGGCTGGCCGTTCTCCACGCGTCCCGAGGGAAGCGCTGCGGTTACCAGCCTCGGCGGCCCGCTTCGTCTCTCCGGCCGGGACCGGAAATCGGAAGCAATGTTCGGATGCTGTTGCTCCGCTCGATCCGCTCCGTCCTTCCACCCTGCTTGCGCAGGACTTCCGGCTGGCCAAATCTCCCGGCGGTCCGTTCCTTCGTTCCCGGATCCGGCCGCTTGCGCGCCCATCCCCGCGAACCAGGGTTCCGCACCCTTTCCGTATCGTCCGTCCGCATCGGGCCATGCTTGCGCATCGCCTTCCGCTTCCGCTCCGGAGCCCATTTGCATGGACCCGTCACTCGCATTTCCACCAGCACTTGCGTGCCGCTTTCCGTGCTCGCCTCCAGCCACACTTGCGTGCCGCTCTCGGCTTCCACGACGCACCCTGCTTGCGCAGCATAGGTCGCTTCCCGGTCGATCCGGGCTCCGGCGTCCCTCAGGATCTTGGCAGCGCCTGTGCGGCACTTCGATCCTGCGACATTCCGAGGCTTCGCATCCCCAAGCCGTTCCCGAATGCGGTTTCCCGAAGGCACCTGCACCGTTTCCGGCCCGTGTAAGCTTCTGATCTTGCTTTGGTTTCCCGCCGCCGGACTGTTCCGCTTACAGTTATGATGGTGTCATCGAACCCGAGTCGCGCAAAGTGGAAAACAGGCCTGCAGACTTGTGCAAACTGTGGATAACGTGGACAACTAGGTAATATTATTACGCGGAGACCAGTTGGGAGGCGCCAATTCGAACCCGGCGAAATCGAAGCCTGGCACGACGATGCAGCTCACCAGCGCCCATCCATGTGGCGCTTCGGTCGCCTGCCAGCGACTCGCCGGGACCAGGCACTGGGGCGCATAGCCTTGGGTGGGGTCGCCGCCAAGCCGGGTCGTCACCGGATTCTCATCGGCGGCGTCGGCGATGTGGAGATCGAGCGGGCTACCGGCGTGCCACAGCCACCATTCCTCGGCATCGACCCGGTGCCAGTGCGAGCGCCGCCCCTGCTCGAGCAGGAAATGGATGGAGGTTCCCTTGGACCGCCCATCGCTCCCCGGCGCGGCCCGCCAGGTCTCGCGGTACCAGCCACCCTCGGGATGCGGCATTAAACCGAGCTTTTCGATGATCGCCTTGGCGGGATCCATTGCCTTCCTTTCCGATGAACGGCACGTAGTTTTGCGTTCATGAAACCTGATCTGGATCAGGAACGTTACGTTGCCGGTTTATCCATAAGTGCAGCAGGAGTGAGACATGCGTAAACTGATTCTGGCGCTCGGCGCCCTTGCCGTGGCGGTGCCCACGGCCAGTGTCCTTCCCATCGCGGCCAATGCCGCACCGGCCGCCAAGGCCGGCATCGGCAGCGACTTCGCCCCGCAGCAGCGCTACCGCAAGCGCTACGCCTATCGCGAGTGGCAGGGCCGTGACGGCCGCCGCTATTGCCGCAAGCCCAATGGCACCACCGGCCTGGTGGTCGGCGGCGTGGCGGGCGCGCTGGTCGGCCGCACCATCGACACCCGCGGTGACCGGACCGTCGGCACGCTGCTCGGCGCCGCTGCCGGCGCAGTGGCTGGCCGCGAGATCGAGCGGAGCGGCGATCGCAAGTGCCGCTAAGCACCGTCTAGGAATGCGGAACGACCCGCCTGGCGAACGCGCCGGGCGGGTCGTTTTCGATGGGGACCGGCCTGTTAACCCCTGTCTGCTAGAGCGGGGGCCATGCTCCGCGTACTTGTCCTCTCCACGCTCTTCCCCGATGCGTCGCGTCCCAATTTCGGCATTTTCGTCGAGCGGCAGACGCTGTCGCTGGCCGAGCGGAGCGATGTCGAAGTCCGCGTCGTCGCGCCGCGGGGCCTGCCGCCCGGCCCGCTGGCCTGGCTCGGCCGCTATTCCCGCCTCGCTGCCCAGCCGGCCCGGGAGCAGTGGAAGGGGCTGACGGTCGACCGTCCCCGCTTTCTAAACCTGCCCGGCACCGGCGGCCGCTTCCACGCCCGTGCCATGGCAGCCGCGCTGACGCCGCTGTTGCGGGAGATTCGCAAGGACTTCCCCTTCGACGTGATCTCGGCCGAATTCTTCTTCCCCGACGGCCCTGCGGCCATCCTGCTCGGCCGCCGCTTCCATGTGCCCGTGTCGATCAAGGCGCGCGGATCGGACATGCATGACTGGGGCCGACGCCCCGGCATCGGCAAGCAGGTCATCGCCGCCGGCCAGGCAGCGGACGGCGTGCTCGCGGTCAGCGAAGCGATGCGCGACGACATGATCGCCATGGGGGTGCCGGGAGAGAAGATCGAGACGATCACCACCGGCGTGGACCTGACCCGCTTCACCCCTCGCGACCGCACCGAAGCCAAGGCGGCACTGGGCGTCTCCGGTCCCCTCGTCCTCTCGGTCGGCGCGCTGATCCCGATCAAGGGGCATGACATCGTCATCGACGCCATCGCCACCCTGCCCGGCGTCACCCTGTGGATCGCCGGCGAAGGCGGCGACCGCAAGCGGCTGGAGGCGCACGTCGACCGGCTGGGTCTGGGCGACCGGGTGAAGCTGCTCGGCTCCGTCCCGCCGGACCGCGTCGCCGCCGCGCTCGCCGCCGCCGACGCGATGGCCCTTGCCTCGGAGCGCGAGGGCCTGGCCAATGCCTGGCTCGAGGCGCTGGCGAGCGGCACGCCCGTCGTCATCCCCGATGTGGGGGGCGCCCGCCAGGTCGTGACCAGCCCGGTCGCCGGCCGGATCGTCGCACGCACCCCCGCCGCCTTCGCCAGCGCGCTTGGCGCGTTGATCGCCGCCCCGCCGCATGCCGCGGACACCCGCGCCATCGCTGCGCCCTTCACCTGGGCCGCTAACAGCGCCCGCCTCCACGCCTTTCTCCGTCGCCTCGCAGACCAGCGCGTCGCCTAGCGAGGGAACCGCCTTGCCGTGCCCACCGTTCGTGCCCGGGGCATGACGGAGAGAGAAAGACGATGAACCCCTTTCGTACCCTGCCCGAGCCTGCCGCCGATGCGCCGCCGCTCGTCTATTATATCCTGCCGCCCGAGCAGGATGCCGAGGCCCCGATCGGCCCCGGCGACCTGGAGATCGAATTCGAGTTCGAAGCCGATTCGGACGCCGATGACGAATGAGCCATTTCCGCGTTGACTAGCCCGCGCCGCTCCCTGACATTCATGACAGTCAAGTTACCAGCGGCGGAGACCGAGTGATGGCGGGCAAGAAGGACAAGAAGGCCGGCGAGACCAAGCCGGAGAAGAAGGGCTTTCTCCCCAAGAGCATCGCCGGGATGAAATTGCCCAAGGAGCTGCGCAAGCAGCTCGATGCGCTCGCGAAGCACCCTGTGGTGAACGACCTGCTCGCCGCGGGCCTCGTGGCGCTCGCCGCCAAGCTCAAGCCGAGCGAGAAGGCGGAGCCGGCAGCGGAAGCCGCCCCGGCGCCCGCGCCTGAACCGGTCGCAGCGCCCGCACCGGCAGCAACTGCTGCCAAGCCAGTGGCGAAACGGGTGCGCAAGCCGGCGGGCACCGCCGCGAAGCCCGCTGCCAAGGCTCCCGCGAAGACCGAGGCCAAGCCTGCCGAAAAGGCACCCGCCAAGGCCCCGGCAAAGCCGGCCACCGCCAAGCCGGCAGCGGCGAAGGCCCCGGCCAAGTCCGCAACGCCCAAGCCCGCAGCCAAGGCTGCGACGGCCAAGGCACCCGCTGCCAAGCCCGAAGCGAAGCCGACGGCGACCAAGACTGCGGCCAAGCCCAGGACGGCGGCCGCCAAGCCGGCCCCCGCACCCGCTGCGACCGCGGAAGCGGAGAAGCCCGCGCCCAAGCCGCGCAAGCCCGCCGCCGCCAAGGCACCGGCCGCCACCCCGCGCGCCACGACGCGCCGCACCAAGTCGACATCGCCCAAGACGACGCGCTGATCGGCTGCTAGGGCACGCGCCGAATCAAACAGGGGGTAATGATGGAAGACAAGCCGCACGCCGCGGGGCCGGCGCACGGGCTGGAGCGCATGGCGTTCTTTTCAGACGCCGTGTTCGCGATCGCGATCACGCTGCTGGTGATCGAGATCCATGTGCCGCATGTCGAGGCACCCTATACCGATGCTGCGTTCCTGCATGCGCTTGGCGAGGTACGGGCAAACTTCCTCGGCTTCTTCATCTCCTTCTTCGCGATCGGCCTGTTCTGGATCGGGCATCACCGCGCCTTTGCCTGCGCCCGTCACTGGACGCCGAAACTGTTCCTGCCCAACCTGTTGCTGCTCTGCTCGATCGCGGCAATGCCCTTCTTCACCGCCTTCTCCTCGGAATATTATGGCCACCGGGTGCCGGCCGCCTTTTATTGCGGCTGGATGGTGGTGATCTCGATCTTCAACATCCTGGTCCAGCGCATCCTCACCGCCCCGCCGGTACTCGACGCGCAGCTGCCAGCCGAGCAGCCACGGATGATCCGCCAGCGCGGGCTCGCCGCGCTGCTCGGATCGCTGACCGCCTTCGTCACCAGCCTGTTCGTGCCGCCGCTCGGCCAGGTCGCGCTGATCACCATCCCGCTCTGGCGGCTGCTGATCACCCGGCTAGCGCTGGCACGCTGAAGTTCAGCGCTGCTTCGCCCAGGCGCGATATTGCCGGGCGCTGAGATCGACCAGATCGCCCTGCATCAGGTTCATGTCGATCAGATGCAGGCCCCAGTCCTTGAGGATGGTGGTGCCCAGCTTCACGTCACCCTGGATCGTATCGGTGCGCGGATCATTGGGATCGGCATTCACCGTCACCGCCAGATAGTTGAACCCGTCCCTGCTGACGCATTCGACGGATAGCAGGCCGGGTACGCTGACGAACGGCGTCGTCACCGGCGCGCCGTCTTTGCTCCACGCCTCGGCCGGGCCCTGCACCATCATGTTGCCGCCGGCATTGAGATAGGCATGCGCCATCGCCTTGCCCCCGCCGAGCGCTGCCGGGTTAGTGCAGCCCGCCTCGACGCCCGGACGGTCGCCCTTGCCGAAGCGCGTATTGGGTGGCGGCGGTGAATCAGCGCGGAAGCTGGCATAGGTGACCACGCAGCCCGCCTGGTCCGCGCTGCGGCACAGCGGGACGGTCGGGAATACGCCGCCAACCGTCTTGCCGATCGGCACCGGTACCGAGCTGCCGATCAGCATCGCCGAGACCAGCTGCTTCTGCGCCGGCTTGCCGTCGATCGCGGTGGCAACCAGCCGGGTGAGGATCAGCGAGCCCTGGCTATGTCCGATCAGCACGACGCCGCGGCCCTTGTTGTCATGGGCCATATAATCGTCCCAGGCCGCTTTCACGTCGTTGAACGCGAGCTCCCGGTCGATGGCGGGCTGCCCGCCGCCGATCAGGTTGCGCAGCGCCGTGAGCGTCACCTGGCGATAGACCGGGGCGAACACCCGGCAATTGGCGCCGAACCGGGCCGCCTGGAACTGCGCGACCCGCTTCTCCTCGGGCCCCGGCATCAGGTCGCTGTTCGGCGTCGCATCCACCGAGATGGTCGGGTAGACGTAGAAACAGTCGAACTTCGGGGCCTTTGCCGCCTTGAAAGGCTCGAGCGTGCGCTTGCCGTCGGCCGCGACTACGGTGGTGGAGAGATCGGCGGTGCACGCATCCTGGCGCCCGGGGCGGCAGAGCCAGTTGGCCTCGTTGCGATAGTCGGGCGTATCCGTCCCGGCAGCCATCGCCAGCGCAAGCGCGAGAATCATGCGTGCATCCCTCCCCTGTTTGGAAGGAGCATAGCCGTGCATTCCCCCGCAGGGGAATGGGCTCAATCCAGCGGGTAGAGCGCCCCGGCGATCCAGCGCAGTTCGGCGCGCAGAACGCCCCAGGCGCGGGCGGCGGCGCGGCTGTCCATTGCTTCCACGCCGATGCCCTTGGCCGCCAGCGCCTCGGTCAGCGCACGTGGCGCGCGAACCAGCGACTTGCCCGTGCCCAGCACCAGGAATTCCGGCTTGGGGTCCAGCCCGAGCACCGGTGCCAGATCGGCCTCGGTAAGCTCGGCGATCGGCGGCGGCGTCCAGCCATCGGCGCGCTCGGGGGTAATCAGCAGCCCCTCGTACACGCCTTCATCGACGCGGAACCCGCGCCCGGAGAAGCCGGAGATGACCGGCCCCTCCGCGCTGGCGCGCTTCACTTCCATCCGCTTAGCCGACGCGCTCTGCGCCGCTCGCGGCGTTCGGCTTCTCCTCGCGCGGCCCGGGCTTGAGGCCCAGCGTGATCAGCAGCGACGAGGAAACATAGATCGACGAATAGGTGCCGACGACGATGCCCAGCATCATCGCCGCGGTGAAGCCGCGCAGCACCTCACCGCCGAAGATCAGCAGCGACGCGAGCGCAAGCATGATCGTCAACGAGGTCATCACGGTACGCGGCAGCGTCTCGTTCACCGAAAGGTCGATGAGCTCGCTCATCCCCATCTTGCGGTACTTGCGCATGTTCTCGCGGATACGGTCGTCGATCACCATCTTGTCGTTGATCGAGTAGCCGATGATGGTCAGCACCGCCGCGACGATGTTCAGGTCGAACACCAGCTGGGTCAGCGCGAAGAAGCCCAGCGTCATCAGCACGTCGTGGATGATCGCCACCGCGGTCGAGATACCGAACTGCCACTCGTATCGGAACCACGAGAAGATCGCGATGCCGATGATCGCCAGCAGCACGGCCAGGATACCGTTCTGCACCAGCTCGCCCGACACCTTGCCCGACACGGTGGAATAGTTGGTGAACTCGGCGCCGAACTTGCTCTTCAGCGCAGCCTTCACCGCTTCCACCATGGTGTTGGTCGCCGCCGGATCGCTCGATTCCGGTACCGGCAGGCGCACGGTCACCGTGGTCTTGTCGCCCAGCTGCTGGAGCGCGGCCTCACCGAAGCCGAGATGGTTCACCGTCGAGCGCACCTGATCGAGGTGCGGCTCGCTGGGGAACTTCTCCTCGATCGACACGCCGCCGACAAAGTCGACACCCATGTTGAGGCCGTGGATCCCAACCAGCGCAACCGCCGCGACCGTCAGGAACGCGGTGATCGCAAAGGCGATGTGGCGGACGCGAACGAACCCGATGTTCGTGTTGTCCGGGATGATCTTGAGGAGCCGCATGGCGCGTCGCTTCCTTAAATGTTGATTTCGGTCGGCCGATTACGGCGCAACCAGATCGTGACGAGCATGCGAGTGAACACGACGGCGGTGAACACCGAAGTCGCAATGCCGATCAGCAGCACGACCGCGAAGCCACGCACCGGGCCGGAGCCCAGGATCATCATGATGACACCGGCGATGGCGTGCGTCACGTTGGCTTCGAAGATCGTGCGGCTGGCTTCCTTGTAGCCCAGTTCGATCGACTGGGTCACCGTCCGCCCGCGCCGGCGCTCTTCGCGGATACGTTCGTTGATTAGCACGTTGGCGTCCACCGCCGTGCCGATCGTCAGCACGAAGCCGGCGATGCCGGGCAGCGTCAGCGTGGCGTTGAGCAGGCCCATCACGGCCAGGATGACCAGCACGTTGATGACCACCGCCAGCGTCGCATAGATGCCGAAGCGGCCATAAGTGAGGATCATGAAGGCGATCACGGCGATGACCGCGATGATCGAGGCGGTGATGCCGGCACGGATGGAGTCGGCACCGAGCTCGGGGCTCACTGTCGATTCCTGCACGACCTTGAGCTTCACCGGCAGCTTGCCCGAACGCAGCGCGATCGCGAGCTGGTTGGCGCTCTCCACGGTGAAGCCGCCGTTGATGACGGCGCTGCCGCCGAGGATCGGCTCGTTGATGTTCGGAGCCGAGATCACGACGCCGTCGATGATGATCGCGAACGGCTTGCCGCTATTCTCCTGCGTCACCTTGGCGAAGCGCTTCGAGCCTGCGCCGTTGAGCTGCAGCGTGACGCCCGGGGCGCCGGTCTGCTGGTCATAGGTCTGCTTGGCATCGACGAGCATGTCGCCGCTGATCATCACCTGCCGCTGCACGGCGACCTTGGCGCCGTTCTGATAGGGCAGGATCACGTCGCCGGCGGGTGCTTCGCCGCGCTGCACGGCGTTCTGGTCGGCGTTGACGTCGACCAGGCGGAACTCGAGCACCGCGGTCTGGCCGATCAGCGCCTTGAGCGCGGTCGGGTCCTGCAGGCCGGGGACCTGCACGACGATACGGTTGCTGCCTTCGCGCACCACGGTCGGCTCGACCGTGCCCAGCGCGTTGATGCGGTTCTCGATCACTTCGCGGGCATCGCCCATCGCGGTGTCGATCGCTTCCTTGATCCCCGCGTCGGTCGGCGTCAGCACGAACTGCGACGAGTTGACCACAGCGACGTCCCACTGGCGCTGGCCGGTGGTGCCGACGCCGGTGCCGGTGATCGCGAGCAGCTTCTCGCGTGCCGCGTCCACCTTGGACGGGTCGCGCACCATAAAGCTGACCTTGCCGCCCTGGACCGAGATGTCGCCGATGTCGACCTTGGGGTCCTTGCGCATTTCGGCACGGACCTGATCCTGCATCTGCGTCAGCTTGGCCTGGCGCACGTCATCGGTGTTCGCCTCAAACAGCAGGAAGCTGCCGCCGGCCAGGTCGAGGCCGAGGTTGATCGCGGGCTTGGGCACCCAGCTCGGCCAATGGTCGCGCGCGCTCTTCGGGAAGAAGCTCGGCACCGACAGCGCGATCATGATCGCGATGCCGGTGAGGATCGTGATGATCTTCCAGCGGGGAAAGTCGAGCATCAGTCGTTCGCGGGCTTGGCGCCACCGGCGGGCATCACGCTGGTGAGCGTGGCCTTGATCGCGCGGACCTTCACGTTCGGGGCGAGTTCGATCTCGACCTCGGTCTCGTCGACCTTAGTGACCTTGCCGACAAGACCGCCACCGGTGACGACCTGGTCGCCCTTCTTCACGGCGTTCACGGCGTTCTGAAGATCCTTCATCCGCTTCTGCTGCGGGCGAATCATCAGGAAGTAAAAGGCGACGAAGATGAGGACGAGCGGCGCGAGTCCGAGGATTCCGCCCATCGGGTTGGCTTGTCCTGCCGCGCCTGCGGCCTGTGCATGTGCTGGCGTGATGAGCATGGGATCCTGATTATAGCTATCGTGGGCGGTGGAATCCGCCTCCGTTCAAGCGCGGCGCGCTAACATGCGGCACAGGTCGGCGCAACTATTGTCGCCAATGGCTTGCATCCCGCGCCGGACCGGCCTAGAGGCCCCAACCTCGGTCGGGGCGTAGCGCAGCCTGGTAGCGCATCACACTGGGGGTGTGGGGGTCGCAGGTTCGAATCCTGTCGCCCCGACCATTACAACAAAATCGCCGGATACGCCCTCAGGGCCAGGCTAGGCGCAGCGGCGCCGGCCGCGGCATCGCCGCCGTCCGCGCCGCGTAGATCGTGTAGCCGCACAGCACCCCGTACAGCGCCAAACCCTCCACCTGCCAGAACGGCATCGTCGCCATGTTGAGCAGGAAGAAGGCGAAATGCGCCGCGATCAGCTTGAAGCGCTCGCCGCGCGCCGAGATTGCCGCCGCGAACATCGTCACCCATAGCCCGAGCATTGCCGCCACGCCGAACCAGCCCAGGTCGTAGAGCGTGCCGACCAGCGTGTTGTGCGGATAGACCTTGAACAGCCCCACCCAGCTTTCCGGCCCGAAGCCGATCAGATGCTGGAGCGGCGTGCCGTCCGCCCAGGCATAGATATAGCTGCTCCAGATCAGCGGGCGGGCCGACATCACCTGGCGCTCGAGATAGTCGAAGTCGCGCGGCGGCTTGATGAGGGCGGTGGGGTCCGAAAGGAACGCCCCCAGATCAGCGAACTTGGCGCTGTAGAGCAGCACCGCCACCGACACGAGCAGGAAGCCCGCCACCGCCGCGGTCACCGCCATCGGCGCGCGCTGGTCGCGGCGCACGCTCAGCGTCAGCCCGCTCAGGAAGGTCGCCAGCGCAAGCGGGGCCAGCGCAAGGATCGTGGTGCGGTAGCCCGCGAGCACGATGCCGATCAGGATAGCCAGCAGGAAGCCGAATCGCACCGCCCTGGGCGCCGATTTGGCGAAGGCGCCGACCAGGAAACCGGTCATCAGCGCGACCGAGAAGGCGGCCTCATGATTGTAGCCGCCGATCCAGACCAGCCCATCGCCATCCTCGGACCCCTTGGGCAGATGCAGCACCACCGACAGCGCCTGGAATACGAGCAGCGGCAGGAAGGATATCATCGCCCAGCTCAGGAACCGCGCCTCGGGATCGATGCGCAACGCCTGGAACACCGCGATCGCGATCACGATCAGATAGGCATATTTGACACCGGCATTGATCCCGCCCGCCGGATCGCCGTTCAGCACGGCGCTCAGCAGGGCCAGCACCACCAGCAGATAGACCGGCAGCAGCCATTTGAGCGCGAGATTGGCCGGCCGCACCACGAACAGCAGCCCGAACGCGGTCACCCCGATCGAGAGCAGCGCATTGCCCGAAAGCCCCGCCGCCAGCGGCTTGAACATGTAGAGGTGATAGGCACCGGCGATGTAGCGCAGCCATAGCGCCACCACGACGAACGCGCCGGCCATGCTGCCGGCCCGCCGCGCGCCGATGACCAGGGGCACCAGCAGCAGCGCCGTGACCGGCAACAGGATACCGAGCCCGAAGGCAGGGCCGTAGGGGAGGGATTCGGTGTTCACGGGGCCGGGCGATCAATCCGCGTAATAGTGGCGGTAGGTCTTCAGGAAGGTGCCGCCATCCTCGTACCCGGCCCGCTCCTGCTCGCGTACATCGACCAGGGTCAGCACCGCGCCCAGCATCTCGGCATGGACGTCGTAGAGCCGGCGCAGCGCCACCGACGCCGCCTTGGACGGCGTCCTGCGCCAACGCACCAGGAACACGACGCCGTCCGCCATGCTGGCGATCACCCGCGCCTCGTCGACCGGCAGCACCGGCGGCGTGTCGAGGATCACCAGGTCGTAGCGCTCGCGTACCTGCTCGAGCAGCTCGGCCAGCCGCGGGCTCTCGGCCAGGCTGATGCCCTTCGAATCGAGCCGCTGCGGCAACAGGCAGGCATTGGACAGGCTGTCCTTGACGATCGCCTGCTCCAGCGTCGCCTGCCCGGCCAGCACTTCGTCCAGGCCCAGCTTCACATTGTCGGTGAATTGCCGGCTGGAGGCACGGCGCCGTGCATCGGCATCGATCAGCAGCACCTTGCCGCCCGCCGCCGCCACCGCCCGGGCCAGGCCCATCGCGGTGGTCGTCTTGCCCTCGCCCGGCACCGAGGAAGTGATCGCGACCACCCGGATCGGCTTGGTCGCCTCGGCGAACTGGATCGAGGTGCGCAACGTCCGGAACGCCTCGGCAAAGGTCGATTGCGGTCGCTTGAGCAGCAGCTCCGCCGGCGGCGCGGGCGGCCCGGTCTTGCGATAGCCCGGCAGCGTGTTCGCATCCGGGATGCTCGCCAGCGTCGGCAAGGCGAGCATCTTCTCGATCGCATCGCCGCTTTCCATGCCACGCTCCAGCAGCTGGAGCAGCACGACGAGCAGCACGCCAACGCCCAGTCCGCCAACCACGGCCATCGCCGCATAGATCAGCTTGTTGGGCGAGCTCGGCGCACCCGGCACCCGGGCACGGCTGACGATATAGGAATCGCTGCGCTCCAGGCCCGATTGCGCCACCGTCTGGCGATAGCGGTCGAGGAACGCCTGGTAGAGCGTCCGCGCGGATTCGGCGTTGCGCTCCAGCTCGTTGAGCCGGACCGAGGCTTCATTGTCGCTCGCCAGCTTGCCCTGCGACTGCGCCACCGAACCCGCGAGCGATGCCGCACGCTGGTTAGCGATATTCGCCTGGATCGAGACATTGGCGACGATGCGCTGCACCTCGGCCGCGATCGCCTGGTCGGCGACGCGAAGCTGGCTCTGCGCACGGACCAGCTCGGGATGACGCGGTCCGTAGCGTTTCTCCAGCGCCGCCACTTCGCGCGCTACCTCGGCGCGCTGCGAGCGCAGCTGGCTCACTACGGGGGAATCGAGCGAATCGCCCAACTCCTCGCCACTCCGCCCGCGCTGCAGCTGCGACTTCGCCGCCGAGAGCCGGGCCTGGGCCGCGGCATTCTCCGCCTTGGCCTGGGCCAGCTGGGTCGACAGGCCGGAAAGCTCCTGCTGCGTCACCGTCGAGGAATTGGAGACCGCGAACAGCGCGTGCGCCGCACGATAATCGGCCACTGCGCGCTCGGCATTCTGCACCTGCACGCGGAGCTGCTGCATCCGCTGCTCAAGGAACTTGCGCGCGCGCTGCGTCGCATCGGCCTTGGAGCCGGTCTGGCCCGAAATATAGTCGTCGACCACCGCATTGGCGATCTGCGCCGCCTGCACCGGTGTGCTGCCCTCGAAGGTCACGCTGATCGCATAGGACAGGCCATCCCGCTTCACCGTCAGCCCGCCGAGCAGCGTGCCGATCGCGCGCTGCCGCCCGATCAGGTCGGGCTGGGCCGGCGCCGGCTGGCCGGCCTCTACGGCCTTGTTGAACGCTGGATCGCGATCGAGATGCAGACGATCAACCACTCGCCCGAGCAGTTCGGGCGAGCGCAGCGCCTGCACCTCGGTATCGACCGCCGCCGAATCGGGATCGGTGGTGGGCACCACCGAATCGACGTTGATCACGCGCTCGGCAGTGCGCTCCAGCGCAACCTGTGCGGTCGCCTGATAACGCGGCTCCGCGACCAGATACGCCGCGGCAGCCACCACGAGCGCAGTGAGCATCGCAGTGCACAGCACCAGCCAGCGCCGCCGCAGGACGGCGCCGACATGCCGCAGGTCGATCAGTGCGCCGCGATCGACCTGCGGATCGGCATCAGGGCGCGGCGGCGGCAGGCGCCTCGTGATCGCGTCCATGTCACGCCGTGGCCATGAAGGCGCGGACCGCCGGAGCAAGGTCCGGCCGGGAGAGCGCCATTGCCAGCGTCGCGGTCACGAAACCGCTCTTGTCGCCGCAATCATAGCGCTTGCCCTGGAAGGTCACGCCATGGAACGGCTGCTGGCCGATCATCCGCGCCAGCGCATCGGTGAGCTGGATCTCGCCGCCCGCGCCTTCTTCCTGGCTAGCCAGCAGGTCCATGACCTCAGGCTGCAGGATGTAGCGGCCGATCACCGCCAGCGTGGAGGGTGCGACTTCGGGCGCCGGCTTCTCGACCAGCCCCTTCACTTCGGTGATCGCGCCGGACCGCGCGCCCGGCGTGACGATCCCGTATTTCCGGGTGTCCTCGGCCGCGACTTCCTCGGTGCAGATCAGGTTGCCGCCAAGCTCGGCATAGGCGTCGATCATCTGCTTCAGGCAGCCCGGCTCGCCCATCATCAGGTCGTCGGGCAGCAGCACCGCGAAGGGCTCGTCGCCGACGATCCGCCGCGCGCACCACACCGCATGGCCAAGACCAAGCGGCTCCTGCTGGCGCACGATGGTGATGTCGCCCGGCGAAGTCCGGGTGCCATCAAGAATATCGAGCGACTTGCCACGCCGCGTCATCGTCTCTTCGAGTTCGAACGCATGATCGAAATGGTCGTCGATCAGGCTCTTCCCGCGACTCGTCACGAAAATGAACTGTTCAATTCCTGCCTCGCGCGCCTCATCGACGGCATATTGGATCAGCGGCCGGTCAACGACCGGGAGCATTTCCTTGGGCATCGACTTGGTGGCGGGCAGGAACCGGGTTCCGAGGCCACCAATCGGGAAAACTGCTTTGCGTACTCTTCGCATCTTCCACCCTTTCATGGTTGCTGGGTCCCCCCGGAAAGACCAGCATCAACCATCAGGGCGAGACGACCTCGCAGATACTCAACACGCCAGTCGGATCTGCGAACTCGATCACCTCGCCTGACTTCATGATGCTGGGCCATTACGCTGCGTTGCAGCAAGAGCCCGGCGTCCAAGCGTGGCCAAAGCGCGCCCGGACCCCGTTTTAGAATGCGCCTCTCGGCGCATTGCGGTGCCAGCCCGCTCCCCCACCCGGCCACCCAACGGCAGTATTCTATGGGTGGCCGGGTGGGGGAGCGGGCTGGCACCGCCTGGAAATGCGCTCTTTCGCGCATTTCCAAACAGACTCAGAGCTTCGGCGGAGCACCCGCAAAGGAGATCCCGCCAGGCACCGATCCCTTGCCGCGCGGGCGGACCAGCGGCGTGCCGGGCGGCACCTGGATGTCGTGCGAGCCGATGATGATGTGCGCGGGGCCGTCATGCACGTCGAAGATCGGCCATGCCTTGTCGCTCTGCACCGCCAGATGCTCGATGCGGATCACGAGCGGCTCGCGCACGCCCTGCGCCGCCATGATCGCGAAATGATTGGTGTCCCCGATCCCGCCGATCTTCTGCGGATTCACGCTGGTCAGCCGCGTCGCCCGGATGCTCGACCACAGCCGGAAATTGCGCGCGTTGCGGCCGCTGGTGCAGTCGTCGAGCAGGGTCTCGCTCGATTTCAGGTCGAACCCGCCATCGCTGTTATCCCAGGCCGCGCACTGCTTGAACACGAACCGCGCATTGCCGCGCTCGGTCGAGAAGCCGTCGCCGTTCCAATATTTGTTGTCGCCGCGCTTCCAGCGAAAGCCCCGCATCGTGCAGCGCTCGAGCCGGAAGTCATGCGCGGTGTCCTGGAAGCCAATGCCCACTGGCAGATCATGCGCGCCTGTGGTGAGCGTGCCGCTGGCGGTCACGTCCTCGATCACCCCGTCATGGCTGGCATAGCGGATACGGGCGAAGCTGCGACGCAGATCGGCCGCCCTGGCTCCGCGCACGCGCAGCCCCACGCAATCGGCACCCGCCGCGCGCGGGACGGAGCTATTCTCGATCACCCGGTAGCCGCCCGCCACTTCGATGTCGGCGATCTGTACGCCGCGCACCGAGTCGCGGATCACGAACAGCCCGTTGCCGACATCGCGGGCATGCACGCCGCGATAGGTCGCGCCGGAGCGCACGACATAGACCGGCTCGCCCTCGGCAGCGATCCGGACCGAAGGAGCGAAGCGAAGCGGCCTGTCGGTCATGCCCCCGGGCTAGTCGCGCGATGCGCGGCCCCGCCAGCCGGTTGCGATGCAGCGTGGCCCTGACGGGCTCAGCGCAACGCAGGCTCGGCGCCGCCCAGTGCCTCGGCCTCGCGAACCGGAGAGCCGCCGGACCCAAGCCAGGACCGGCGGCAGGTCCGCCGCACCCGGCTGAACCGCCGGAACCCCGCTTCGGCCTCGCCGGCAGGCAACGGAATCTCCGGGGTGCCAGCCGAACCCCGTATTGCCGCGAGCATCTGTCCATCCGCGGCGAAGAGCGAAGACAAGGTCCCCTGCGCCACGCGCCGGCGTTCCGCCGCGTCCTGTCCCAGATAATAGAGCGCGGGTGGTGGCGGGAGGCGGTTCGTCCAGGCGATCGCGTCCTCGATCCGCGCATAGTTGCTGAGCGGCAGGATCGGCCCGGCGATCTCCTCGCGCATCACGCGCATGTCCGGTGTTGCGTGGCGGACGATGTGCAGCGGCATGCCCGCGCCACGCGGCTCCGCGCTCATCACCTCGCCGCCTCGCGCGCGCGCGTCTTCCAACAGAGCCGCCAGCCGGTCGGACGCCTCGGCCGAAAGCGGCGGCGCCTGGTCGGCTCCCGGCTGCATCGCCCCGCGCCACAGCCAGGCAGCGATCGCTTCCCCCTGCTCTGCCGGCACCAGCATATAGTCGGGTGCAAGCAACGCCCGACCGCCGTCGAACCGCTTGGCCGCAATCACCTCGCCGGCCGCCCGCGGGAATTTCGCCGACCGCCCGAGGATAACCGCCGATTTGCCCGTCCGCGCCGGAAGTGCGCCCGCCGCCTCTCCTGCCGGCTCGCCCGAGACCAACAGGTCAAGTCCGGCCTCATCCGCGTCTTCGGGCATCACCGCCAGTTCGCGCGGATCGAAATATCGGGGGGCCAGTTCGCGCAGCAGCGCATCCAGATGCGACGAAGCGGCGTCCAGCCGCAGCATCACGCGATTTCCTGCCGCCAGTGCGCCGGCGAGCAGGCAGGCGGTTCGCATCAGCGGCAGCGCGGCCGGCGCCATGATGCCGACCACGCCGACCGGCTGATATTCCAGCCTGTCACCGCCTGGCCACAGCCGGCCAAGCAACCCGCGCCCGGCCTCGGGCCGTATCCAGTTGGCCGCCTGTTGCCGGGCCTCGCCCAGGACACGCAGCCCCAGCACCACCTCGTCGCGCATCGCCGACTCGGCATCCTGGGCCGCCTGGTCGTGCATGAGTGATTCGGCCAGTCCCCGGGCATTCTGCTCGAGCATCAGCGCGGCGCGGCGCAGCCGGTCGCGGCGAACGGCCGGCGAAACCGGCAACTCGGCGAAAAACGCCGCCCGTTGCGCTTCGAGCATCCTCAATCTTCCCACGGCTTGTCGCAGATGATCCTACTCTGCCGCCAATGCGTGGCAAGATCAGGCCGAAGCGTTTGCGACCGGCGGAGCCGAATTGCCTTGCCCTCGTTCTAGTGCAGGCGCGAGCCATTCGTTGCGAATTCGCAATATTTGTGCGGCGCAGCGTAATTTAGCCCCAAAATGACGCCCGGTTCATTTCGCCGCCGATTTCCCTCAGCTCAAAGCTGGCAAGTTGACGACACGAGCGCGCAAGAAGAGTGTTCGCACACGCAAAAGAAAACTTGCGTCTCCGCGTACAGGGAGCAGTGCGTAATGCGTATCGTGATGATCGGGTCCGGCTATGTCGGGCTGGTTTCGGGCGCGTGCTTTGCCGATTTCGGCCATCACGTGACCTGCGTCGACAAGGACGCGAACAAGATCGCCCGCCTCAAGGCCGGCGGCATCCCCATCTATGAGCCGGGGCTGGACGAGCTGGTCGCGCGCAATGTCGCGGCGGGCAATTTGTCCTTCACCACCGAGCTTTCCGAAGCGGTCGGCGCCGCCGATGTCGTGTTCATCGCGGTCGGCACCCCCAGCCGGCGCGGCGACGGCCATGCCGACCTCTCCTATGTCCACGGCGCCGCCCGCGAGATCGCCGGCGCGCTTAACGGCTTCACCGTGATCGTCACCAAGTCGACCGTGCCTGTCGGCACCGGCGACGAAGTCGAGCGGATCATCCGCGAGTGCAATCCGGTCGCCGAGTTCGCCGTCGCCTCGAACCCCGAGTTCCTGCGCGAAGGCGCCGCGATCGAGGACTTCAAGCGCCCCGACCGCGTGGTGATCGGCATCGAGGACGAGCGCGCCCGCGCGCCGCTCGAGGAAGTCTATCGCCCGCTCTCGCTCAACCGGGCGCCGATCCTGTTCACCCGGCGCCGCACCAGCGAGCTGACCAAATACGCCGCCAACGCGTTCCTCGCGATGAAGATCACCTACATCAACGAGATCGCCGAGCTGTGCGAGCGCGTCGGCGCCGATGTCCAGGAAGTCGCGCGCGGCATCGGGCTCGACAACCGGATCGGCTCCAAGTTCCTCAATGCCGGCCCCGGCTATGGCGGTTCCTGCTTCCCCAAGGACACGCTGGCGCTGATGAAGACGTCGCAGGATTACGAGACGCCGCTGCGGCTGATCGAGGCGACGATCGCGGTCAATGACCAGCGCAAGCGCGCCATGGGCCGCAAGGTGCTGAACGCGATTGCGGGCCCGGTGCGCGGCCGCACGGTCGCGGTGCTCGGCCTCACCTTCAAGCCCAATACCGACGACATGCGCGACGCCCCGTCGATCGCGATCATCCAGGCGCTGCAGGATGCCGGCGCGAAGGTCCGCGCCTATGATCCCGAGGGCATGGCCGCGTCCGAAGCGGTGCTGAACAATGTCGACTATGCAGGCTCCGCCTATGAAGCGGCGGAAGGTGCGGCGGCGACGGTGATCGTCACCGAATGGGATGCGTTCCGCGCCCTCGACCTCAAGCGCCTCGCCGGGATCATGGCCGATCCGCTGCTGGTCGATCTCAGGAACATCTACCCGCCCGCCCGGGCGGAGGAAGCGGGCCTGCGCTATGTCAGCGTCGGCCGGCCGGGCAAGTTGGAGGAGGATGCCGAGACCTCGAACGAGAGGCAGGCAGCGTGACGGTCGGCGGCCCCGTCCTCGTGACGGGCGCCGCTGGCTTCATCGGCCATGCGGTGTCCGAGCGGCTGCTGGCGCGCGGCGAGCGCGTGATCGGCCTCGACAATTTCACCGACTATTACGACGTCGCGCTCAAGGAAGCGCGGGTCGCCCGGCTGGTCGACAATTTCGACTTCCGGCTGGTCCGCGGCGACATCGCCAGCCCCGAGCTGCTTGCCGAGCTGGTGGCGGGCAATGGCGTCCGGCGCATCGTCCATCTCGCCGCCCAGGCAGGGGTGCGCTACAGCATCGAGAACCCCTTCGCCTATGAGCACAGCAACCTGAAGGGCCACCTCGCGGTGCTCGAGGCGGCGCGGCAGGCGGGCAATGTCGAGCATCTCGTCTATGCCTCGTCGAGCTCGGTCTATGGCGAGCGCCCGCTTGGCGGCAGCGGCTTCCGCGAGGATGAGCCCTGCACCGCGCCGGTCTCGCTCTATGCGGCAACGAAGCGAAGCTGCGAGCTGATGAGCCAGAGCTATGCCACGCTCTACGGCCTCAGGATGAGCGGCCTGCGCTTCTTCACGGTCTATGGCCCCTGGGGCCGGCCCGACATGGCCTATTTCGGCTTCGCCCAGAAGATCCTGCTCGGCCAGCCGATCGAGGTCTATGGCGAGGGCAGAATGGCGCGCGACTTCACCTATATCGACGACATCGTCGACGGAGTGGTCGGCGTGCTCGACAAGCCCCCGGCGGATGGCGAGCATCGCCTCCTCAACATCGGTGACTGCAATCCGGTCGGCCTGATGGACATGATCGCGACGCTCGAGCGCGCGCTCGGCCGCCAGGCGGTCAAGCTGATGCGCCCGATGCAGCCCGGCGACGTGACCGCGACCTATGCCGACATCTCGGCGATCCGCGATCTCACCGGATACAGCCCCAAGGTCGCGCTCGAACAGGGCATCGAGCGGTTCGTCGACTGGTATCTGAGCGAAATAGAACAGGGTGGAAGAGGACCGATGGCAGCGGTGGCCTGAGCCGGGAAAACCGGCCGGGCATGTATGGAGTAAGAACATGCTGCAACGGACAAGCGCGCCTGCGGGCGACGCCCCCATGATCTGCGTGACCGGGTTGCGCGGCTTCCCGCACGTGATGGGCGGGATCGAGAGCCATTGCGAGGAGCTGCTGCCGCGGATCAAGGCGCTGTGGCCCGATCACCGCTCGGTGGTGCTCGGCCGGGCGCCCTATCTGCCCGCCGCACATAACGAGCATCGCGGAGTCGAGATCATCGGCATCCCCTGCCCGCGCTCCCAGCATCTCGAAGCGATCGTCTCGACCTTCCTCGCGGTGCTCTCCGCCCGCAAGCGCGGCGCGGACCTGGTCCATATCCACGCGATCGGCCCCGGCCTGCTCGCGCCCTTTGCCCGCCTGCTCGGCCTCAAGGTAATCGTGACGCATCACGGCACCGATTATCACCGCGCCAAATGGGGTAAGGTCGCGCGCACCGCGCTGCGCGCGGGCGAATGGCTCGCGCTCAACTTCGCCGACCGGGTGATCGCCGTCTCGCCGTCGCTGGCGACCCAGCTCAAGCGCCAGTTCCCGGCGCGCGCGCAGCGGATCAGCTATATTCCCAACGGCACTTCGGACTTGCCCGGCGATGCCGATCCCGATCTCGTGCTGGAGCGGATCGGGGTGGAACGCGGCGGCTACCTGCTCGCCGTCGCCCGGCTGGTCCCCGAAAAGGGGCTGCACGACCTGATCGACGCCTTGCACGCCTCCAGGTCCACCACCAGGCTGGTCATCGCCGGTGCCGCGGATCATGAAAGCGACTATGCCCGCGAACTCATGGCCCGCGCCGGCGACCGGGTGATCTTCGCCGGGGTCCAGTCGCGCGCGACGCTCAAATGCCTCTATGAGAATTGCGCCTTGTTCGTGATGCCCAGCCATCATGAAGGGCTGCCGATCGCCGCGCTCGAAGCCGCAAGCTGCGGCGCGCCCATGCTGCTCAGCGACATCCCCGCCAATCTCGACATCGGCCTGGAACCGCGAAACTATTTCCCGGTCGGCGATGTCGCCGCGCTCACCGAGTTGCTCGATACCGACCGCGCCGCCTTCCGGATCGACAGCGACACCGTACGCGCCCGCTTCAGCTGGGATCGCGCGGCCGAGGACACGCTGGCAGTCTATCGCAGCGCGCTTGCCCCGGGGCGGGCAAAGTCGCGGGCATCCGGCCTGCCGGGGACGGTGGAAGGCTGAACCTATACTCCCCTCCCTGGGAGGGAGGGGCCGGGGGTGGGTGGAGGCTTGGCGATACGGGGAGCCTTGCGCACACTTCACCGTATCGCGCGCAAGAACCCACCCCTAACCCCTCCCTTTCAGGGAGGGGAACGGGATCATCCGAGCCGAGCCATCACCTCCGCCCGATCCGCCGCATCGATCTTCCCCGAAATCTCAATCCCAGCAGCGCCCGCCACGGCATGCGCGATCGCCGGCCGCCAGGCATACCCGCGCCACGCCCAGCTCCGTACCCGCCAGCGCCCATCTCCGTCGGCATCGATCGCCAGTGGCGGCCTTCCGGCGACCTCACTCGCCGGCTCCCGTGCAGTGCATGCACTTCCCGCTGCAAGTCCCGCAATCGAAACGATAAGTCCGCGACGGTCCATCGCAACAACCTCTCCGGTAATCAGCATAATCCGCGCTTAACCATGCTGCGACGCAACACGGAAGCGATCTTGATCGATGTTAGCCGGGCCAAGAACAGCAAGGGATCGCTGCCATGCCTAGCCTGTACATCTCGCCAGCCGGATCCGGAGACAAAAGCGGCCGGGACATCAACAACGCAGCGTCGATCGGTTCGCTCAACACGCTGATCGGAAAAGCCGGCCCCGGCGGCGAAGTGCTGCTCGTCGCCGACCAGGGCGACTACAACGTCACCGGCATCCTCGGCATCACGCGCGGCGGCACCGACGGCAATCCGGTGACCGTGCGCGGGATCGATTCCGCCGGCAACCCGATGCAGGCCCAGTTCGCCGGATCGCGCCCCGAAAACTGGCAGGCGGGCGATGTCGCCGGCAACGAGTTGTTCAAGCTCGGCACCGGCGCGAACAACCTGGTGTTCCGCGACCTCCAGATCGACAATGTCGGCACCGCCTTCCGCGTCACTGCGGACCTCAGCAACCTGCGGATCGAGGGCGTCGATGCCAACAATGTCCGCCGCTTCTTCGAGGATTATTCCAGTGCCGCCTCGGGCACCGCGACGATCACCGGCCTGACGCTGCGCGACATCGATGTGCTGGGCTTCTCCAAGACCGCGATCCGCCTCCAGTACGACACCAGCAACGTCCTGATCGACAATGTCCGCGCTGACATGGCCGGGCAACTCGGGGATGACCTGCCCGCCGGTGTCCATCTCGACGGCACCGTCCACAACGTCACGCTCAACCAGGTCGTGATGGAGAATGTCCAGAGCACCGCCGGCGCCTATTACAATGGCGACGGCTTCGCCACCGAGCGCGGCGCCTATGACATCCGCTTCATCGATACCGAAGCGCGCGGCAACAGCGATGGCGGCTATGACCTCAAGTCGAACGGCACCGTGCTGGTCCGCGCGCTCAGCGAGGAGAATGGCCGCAACTATCGGCTATGGGGCGAGGCGACGCTGATCGACCCGGTCGGGCTCAACCCGGTGCTGCGCGGCGGCATCTCCGAGCAGAACCAGCTCTGGCTCGATACCGCCGCCAATGTCACCGTAATCGGCGGCCGCTTCGACGATGCCGGCTCGCGCACTAAGGTGATCTCGTCGAGCGGCAAGCTGATGCTCCGCGGTACCGAGATCACCCATTCGGAGCTGGCGACCCTCGCGACCCAGGCCAGCCTCCCGGGCCTCGGCGGCGCCAACACGATCCGCGAGACGCTGACCGTGGACCAGGGCAGCGCCTCCCCGGGTGCGACTTCCTATATCGCGCTGCTCCCGCTCCCTGCGACCGCCACCGCCGATGCGATGACGGGCGGCACGGGCGACGACATCTTCCTGGTCGACAACACGGGCGACCGGATCACCGAGGCGGCGGGCGCCGGCCTCGATCGCGTCGAGACCACGCTCGCCGGCTACACGCTCGGCGCCAATATCGAGGACCTGATCCGCCGCGGCGCTGCCGACTTCACCGGCAGCGGCAATGCCCTCGCCAATTCGATGATCGGCGGCGCGGGCAGCGACACGCTTTCCGGCCTCGACGGCAATGACATGATCGCCGGCAACACCGGTGCCGATACGCTCACCGGCGGCAATGGCGAAGACCTGCTCCAGGGCCAGGCCGGCGCCGACAGCCTGCTCGGCGGCTGGCAATCGGATACGCTGATCGGCGGCACCGGCGCGGACCGGCTGGTCGGCGACCAGGAATGGCTGAGCAGCCAGGGCGCCAACGACCAGCTCGACGGCGGCGACGATGCCGATCTGCTGATCGGCGACGCGACCAACCTCTATGCCAGCGGCAAGGGCGGCAACGACCGGCTGGTCGGCGGCGCCGGCGACGATATCCTGATCGGCGACGGCGACGTGATGAAGGACGACGCCCGGGGCGGCGCCGACACGCTCGAGGGCGGCGACGGCAATGACTGGCTCTATGGCGATGGCCGCGACATGAGCGGCAACGTTACCGGCGGCGCCGACAAGCTCTATGGCGGCCCCGGCCCCGATCACCTGATCGGCGGCGGCGGCAACGACCTGCTCGTCGGCGGTGCCGGCGCCGACTGGTTCGTCTTCGCCCCCGGCTCGGGCAGCGACGAGATCAGCGACTTCGCGTCGAGCGAGGGCGACCATATCGATCTCAGCGCCTTCGACATTGCCTATGAGCAGCTGAGCTTCGCCACCGGCGCCGACGGCATCCGCGTCGGCATCGGCACCGACACCATCTTCGTCCGCGGTGCCCAGAGCCTGAGCCCCAGCGACTTCGTGTTCGGGTAGTGCTCCGGCATCCGTCACCCCGGCCTTGGCCGGGGTCCCGTTACATCAGGACTTGCCGGGCGGAAGCGCCCCCCGGGTCGAGCCCTGGGGTGACAAGGAACGCAAGGTCATCAGGGCGCCGCCAGTTCCTCCGGCACGGTCTGCCGGGCCCGGCCGGCGCTGCCCGTCACGCGCCGGATCACGGCCTTGCCCAGCTTCTGCCCGGGCAGCTCGACCAGCTTGTAGGTGACGAACGCCAGCGCATAGGTCAGCGGCACCACCACCGCCCCGGTCAGCACGAAGCGCCCGAGCGCGCCCAGCCCGGTGCCGAAGCGCCCGATCACCGCCGCCGCCACCGGCTGCAGGATCAGCAGGTGGATCAGATAGGTGCCGTAGCTGAGCTCGCCCAGCCAGTGGAACGGCTTGCTGCCGAGCAGCTTCGCCACCCCGTCGATCGGGCCCAGCCGCCGCAGATGCACCAGCGCGAAGAAGCCGAGCACCACGCCCTCGCGCACCACGAAGTGCAGCACGTCCTGATCGCCGCCGATCGGGATCGCCGCCAGCAGCACCGCCGCGGCCAGGTGCAGCCAGATCCGCTTGCCCGGTCCCGGGTCGGCGGCGATCAGCATGCCGCACAGGAACAGGTGCAGCTTGAGTGGCAGGAAGCTCGGCATCGGCCAGTCGAGCCCGATCGCCCCCGCCGCCAGTGCCAGCGCCACGCCGATGCCTGCAGCGATCAGCGCCGCCGGCACCCAGCCCGCCCGCCGGGCCAGCAGCACCAGGAAGGGGAAGGCCGCGTAGAATTGCATCTCGAGCCCCAGGCTCCAGTCGGGCAGCGGGGTACGGAAGGCATAGTCGGGCAGCAGGCCGAACACGAAGCTCAGATGCGCCGTGACATTGGCCAGGCTTGCGTCGGTATAGCGCTCGGCCGGCTGGAGACCCTGGCCGAGGAAGCTGTCGATCGCCACCCGGCTCTCATAGATGGCCGGGCCCGCGATCAGCGCCGCCGCCAGCGTCACATAGAAGAGCGGCGCCAGCCGGAAGAAGCGCCGCGCCCAGAAGCTCGCCCAGGTGCCGGGCGTGTTCCAGTCCTCGCTGCCGGCGCGTAGCTGATACTGGAACACCATCAGGAAGCCCGAGAGCAGGATGAACAGGTCCACGCCCAGATCGGGCTTGCTCAGCAGCGGCAGCCGGAAGCCGGTGAGGATCATCATGTGCCCGATCAGCACCCAGAGCGCTGCCAGCCCGCGCAACCCGTCAAGGCATTCGACCCGGCGGATACCGCCTTGTTCCAGGCCCATCGCGCACCTTTCGTGTCGTTCGTCGATGTCCGCTGATGACCCGCATGACGGGCCAAGACCACCTCGCGGCGGCCCCTAATCGGCCAGTTGCCCCGCCCGGGCGGCAGGGCGGTGCGCAGCGTGGTGCAATGCAGCAAATCGCCGTGGTACGCCTTGTTGCAAGGGGGCCGTATTTCGCGCGAAAGCGAGCGAGGGACGATGCCGAACAACAAGCGAATAGTATTCGCGATCAATTCACTCGCCGGCGGTGGTGCCGAGCGCGTGCTCACGACTTTGCTCGGTGGCTCCGCACCGTGGCGCAACCGTTACGATATTCACCTGGCACTGCTTGACGATGAGGAGCGTGCCTATAGCGTGCCCGATTGGGTGCAGGTGCATCAGCTCGATGCCCGGCATAAATTGCTGCCCAGCCTCACCCAGCTGCGCGGGCTGCTCGGCCGGCTCCAGCCCGATGCGACGCTCAGCTTCCTCACCCGCGCCAATGTCGCCAATGCCTGGGCGATGGCCGGGCGCGGCAGGCCCTGGCTGATCAGCGAGCGGGTCAACACCAGTGCCCATCTCGGCAGCAACGCCTCGGCCCATGCCGCCCGGGCGATGGTCCGCTTCGCCTATCCCCGCGCCGCCCATGTCATCGCGGTATCGGAAGGGGTGGTCGATGATCTCGCCGACAATTTCGGCGTCCGCCGCGCCCGCATGTCGGCGATCGCCAACCCGGTCGATCATGACGCGATCGCCCGGCTCGCCGCCGAGGAACCGGCCTTCGTCCCCGGCGGTCCCTATATCGTCGCCGCCGGCCGGCTGGTGCCCAACAAGAATTTCGCCCTGTTGCTGCGCGCCTATGCCCGGGCCGACCTGCCAGAGCGGCTGCTGATCCTCGGCGAGGGGCCGGAGCGCACCGCGCTCGCCACGCTCGCCGCCTCGCTCGGCATCGCCGACCGGGTCGACATGCCGGGCTTCATCGCCAATCCCTATGCGCTGCTCGCCCGCGCCCGCGCCTATGCGATGCCCTCCAATGCCGAGGGTTTCCCCAATGGCCTGGTCGAGGCGATGGCCTGCGGCGTGCCGGTGGTCGCCACCAACTGCGCCTCGGGCCCGTCCGAGATTCTGGCGAACAGCCCCCGGCATGCGATCAATGCCGGGATCGATGTCGAGGCCGGGGCATTGGTTCCCACCGATGACGTCAATGCCTTTGCCGCGGCCCTGCGCCGGGTGCTGTCCGAGCCGCGCCGCACTGCCTGTGGCGCTGCCGCCCGCGCACGCTCGCTCGATTACGGCGTCGAACGGGCCGCGACAAACTACTGGGACCGGATCGAGGCCGCGCTCGCCGCGCCGCCCGCCCCGGCGCCCAGCCTCAACGACAATGTACGTCTGCGTCAGGGAGTAACCTCATGAAGTGGCACATGCAGATCGCGCTGGCGGGGGCGCTTGCGATGCTTGCCGGCTGCGCCGGCCAGACCCCGCTTGCCGGCACCGGTGCGCCGCCGCCGGCCTCCGCCGCCTTCACCCTGTCGCCCGGCGACAAGGTGAAAGTCGCCACCTATGGCGAAGTCGCGCTCAGCGGCGATTTCGAAGTGACGCCGGCAGGCACCATCGCCTTCCCGCTGATCGGCGAGGTCAAGGCGGCCGGCCTTGAGCCGGACCAGCTCTCCAAGGCGATCGAGACCCAGCTTCGCGAAGGCTATCTGCTCCAGCCCAAGGTCTCGGTGCAGGTCGCCAGCTTCCGCCCGGTCTATATCCTGGGCGAAGTCAACAAGCCGGGTGAGTATCCCTATACCCAGGGCCTCACCATCCGTGGCGCCGTCGCCAAGGCGGACGGCTTCACCTACCGGGCAAACGAGAAGCGCGTCTTCCTCAAGCGATCGGGCGAGCCCGGCGAGCGCGCCTATCCGCTCACCGCAGATTTCGCCGTGCTGCCCGGTGACACGATCCGATTCGGGGAGCGCTATTTCTGATGGACATGGCCACCGCAAGCTTCGCGCCCGATCCGGCGCCAGAGCTGACTCACGCTGACCCCTTGCCCGAAACCGGCAAGCCGCATCTGCGCGGCTGCCCGGTCAGCTTCGCCAAGCTGAAGGCGCTGCTCGCCGCCGACCTGTACCGCTATGCGGGCCGGGTCAGCACGGGCGCCTTCCTCAAGCATTATGCCTTCACCCCGGGCTATAAATACACGGTGCTGATGCGCACCGCCGGCTGGCTCAAGCTCAAGCCGGCCAAGGCGTTCGGCTTCTATCCGCTCGCCAAATGGCTGCTGCTGCGCGCCCGCTACAAATACGGCTTTGCCATCCCCGAATATATGGAGATCGGCCCGGGCCTGTTCCTCAACCGGTTCGGCGGCTTCTACTTCCATGGCGACACGGTGCTGGGCAGCAACGTCAACATCACCCACGGCGTGGTGCTTGGTTATATGAACCGCGGCGCCAAGCGCGGCGCGCCGGTGATCGGCGACCGCACCTTCCTGGGCTCGGGCGCCAAGGTGATCGGCGGCATCCAGGTCGGCGCGGAGGCTGCGATCGGCGCCAATGCGGTGGTGACCAAGGACGTGCCCGATCGCGGCGTGGTTGGCGGCATCCCCGCCAAGCTGCTATCGGACCAGGGCTCTGACGGTTACATCAACCGCCTGGCCCCGCCCGAACTGCTCGCGGCCTGCGAAGGCGCGCTGCATGGCTGGATCCAGGATCAGCCGAAGATGAAGTCGTTCTGATCCAGTGACGTGACGCCGCGCACCAGGATGGTGTCGGTGCCGCCGAGCTGGATCGTCACCCCGGCGCTGCTCGTGGCGAAGCGCAGCGCCTCATAGGCGATGTCGAAGGCGCTGAGGTCGATCCGGTCCGCCTCGGCGCCGCCGCGGGTGAAGTCGGTGATCTCGTCCTGGCCCGAACCGCGCGCGAAGACGAAGCGGTCGCTTCCGCCACCGCCGGTCAGCTTGTCGTTCCCGCCCTTGGCGCCGGCCGCCATGTTCATGGCGTCGCCGTGGAGCACGTCGTTGCCAAGCCCGCCGATCAGCGTATCCGCGCCGCCGACCCCGGTCGCGGTCATGCTCGTCCCGTCGCCGACCAGCACGTCATCGCCGTCGCCACCGTCGAGCGTGTCCTTCGCCGCCAGCGAGGACACCCATTCGCTGTCGCCGACCAGCATATCGTTGCCCGACCCACCGTAGAGACGGTCGGTCTGCTGGCCGCCATACAGCGTGTCTGCCCCGTCCTCGCCGTAGAGCAGGTCCTCATTCTTGCCGCCGTCCAGCCGGTCGGCGCCGAGCCCGCCCCAGAGCGTATCATTGCCGTCATCGCCCGACAGCGTGTCGGCACCATCGCCGCCGGTCAGCACATTGGCCCCGGTGCTGCCGAGCAGCGTGTCGTCAAAAGCCGAGCCTTGCGCGTTCTCGATGCTGGTCAGCTTGTCGCCGGTGGCATCGCCGCCGCTCGCGGTCTGGGTGCGCAGATTGACCAGCACCCCGCCAAGCGACCCGGCATATTCCACCGTGTCCGATCCCGCGCCGCCGTCGAGCAGATCGCCGCCCGAGCCGCCGCGCAGCACGTCCGCGCCATCTCCACCCGAGAGCCGGTCCTCGCCTCCGCCGCCGACCAGGAAATTGTCGAGCACATTGCCGGTCAGCGTCGCGCCGACCGTGCCGGTATAGACCAGTTCCTCGAGATTGGCGCCGAGAGTGTAGTTGCTTGCAGCGGTGCGGACCCGGTCGCGCCCTTCGCCCGCCGCCTCGATCACCTGATCGCCGGCCTCATAGACGATATAGAGATCATTGCCGGTGCCGCCGCGCAGCACGTCGTTGCCGGCGCCGCCGTCGAGCTGGTCGTCGCCCGCGCCACCGATCAGCACATCGTCGCCACCTCGGCCATAAAGCATGTCGCCGACCAGCGCATCGTCGCTGCCGGTGATGCTGTCGGCATAGTTGGAGCCGATTACGGTCTCGATGCTGACCAGCCGGTCACCCTCGGCCTCGCCGCCATGATTGATATTGGTGGCCAGGTTCACGATGATCGCGGTCGACTTGGTATAGTCAACCTGGTCGCGCCCGGCGCCGCCATCGAGCAGGTCCGCACCCGCGCCGCCGACCAGCTTGTCGTCACCGTCGAGCCCGTAGAGCGCATCGTCGAGCGCCTTGCCGTAGATGCTGTTGCCCAGCGCGTTGCCGGTGCCGGTGAAACCGCCGCTTCCGGTATAGCTCAGGTCCTCGACGCCATCGGCCAGCGCCAGCGCGGACAGGCTGGTCCGCACGATGTCGGTGCCGCCCTCCTCCGCCTCGATGATCTGGTCACCGGCATTGTCGACCACATAGCTGTCGTCGCCCGCGCCGCCGATCATCACGTCCGCGCCTGCGCCGCCGTCGATCGTGTCGTTGCCGGCGCCACCCTCGAGCCGGTTGGCATTGGCGTCGCCGGTCAGCGTATCGGCAAGGCCGCTGCCGACCACTGCCTCGATCCCCGATATGCTGTCACCCTGCGCATCGCCGCCCGACACGGCACCCGTCGCCAGGTTAACCTTCACCGCCGCGGCGCTGCCCGAATAGACCAGGGTATCGAACCCGCCGGCGCCATCGATCCGGTCGCCGCCTGCACCGCCGACCAGGATCTGGTCGCCGCCATCGCCGATCAGCGTGTCGGCGAAACTGGTGCCGATAAAGCGCTCGACCCCGTCGAAGCGATCGCCCTCGGCATCGCCGCCGGTGCTGATGCCGGTCTGCAGGTTGATCGAGATCGCGCTCGCATTGGCGCTGAAGTCGACCGTGTCCACGCCATCGCCGCCGATCAGCGTATCCGCGCCGGCGCCGCCCTGGAGCAGATCGTCACCGCCCCGCCCTTCGAGACGATCCGCACCCGCACCGCCATAGAGCGCCTCGGCGGCACTCGTCCCCGCCAGCACATCGTCGAAGCCCGAGCCGATCACCGACTCGATGCTCACCAGCCGATCGCCATCCGCCTGCACCGCCAGCGCGAGATCGACCTGCACCGCCGTACCCGACGCCGCATAATCCGCGGTGTCGAACCCGTCGCGCCCATCGAGCAGGTCCGCGCCCGCGCCGCCGGCCAGGCGATTGGCGCCGGCGTCGCCGTAGAGCATATCGGCGAAGGCCGTGCCGATCAGGTCCTCGATCGCCACCAGGGTCACGCCGCCCGAAGCCGTACCCGCGGCAAGGTCCGCCGTTACGCCGCTCGCGCTGCTCGCAAAGTCCGCCGCGTCGGTTCCGCCCCCGCCGTCGAGCCGGTCCGCACCGCCATTGCCGGCCAGCCGGTCATTGCCCGCACCGCCCGACAGCGCATTGGCCGCACCATCTCCGGCCAGCACGTCGCCAAAGCCCGAGCCGGCCAGATTCTCGATCCCCGACAGCACATCGCCCTGCGCGTCACCCCCGCTGCCGGTGCCGCCCAGCGGCACGGTCACCGCCGCGCCGCTGGTCGAATAATCGGCGGTATCGATGCCCCCGCCGCCGGTCAGCCGATCCGCACCCGCACCGCCGACCAGCACATTGTCGAACGCATCGCCGCTCAGCACATCGTCGAACCCCGAGCCGACCAGCCGCTCGATCCCCGACAGCACATCCCCCTGCGCGTCCCCGCCGCTGCCGGTGCCCGCGACCAGATCGACCGTCACCGCCGCGCCGCTGCCCGAATAGTCCGCGCTGTCGAACCCAGCGCCGCCGATCAGCGTGTCCGCGCCTGCCCCGCCAACCAGCAGATCGTCACCGCCGCGCCCGTCGATCCGGTCATTGCCCGCGCCGCCGCCGAACCAGTCGGCGCCGTCGGTACCCGATAGCGTGTCGGCAAAGGCGGAGCCTTCCACCGCCTCGATCCCGATCAGCCGGTCGCCCGCCGCCTCGCCGCCGCTCGCCGCGCCATTGGCGAGGTCGACCGTCACGCCCGCGGCGCTGCTGCCATAATCCACCCGGTCGATCCCGGCGCCGCCATCGAGCAGGTCCGCGCCCGCGCCGCCATCGAGCAGATCGTCGCCCGCGCCGCCCGAAAGCCTGTCGTCGCCATTGCCGCCGAACAGCCGGTTCGCCCCCGCATCGCCGGCAAGCACATCGGCAAGGGCCGATCCCTCGACATCCTCGAACCCGTCGAACAGGTCACCGGCGGCATCGCCTCCACTGGCCGTCAGCCGCGCCAGGTCGATCTGCACGCCAGCGGCGCTGCCCGCATAGCTGAGCAGGTCGCGCCCCGCGCCGCCGACCAATATGTCCGCGCCCGCCCCGCCGCTCAGCACATCGTCGCCGGCATTGCCGAGAAGCATGTCGTCGCCCGCGCCGCCGAGCAGCGCGTCCGCGCTCGCCGTGCCGCCGATCCTGTCGTCACCCGTGGTGCCCGCGGCCACCACCGCCTGCTGCCCGTTCAAGGTCAGCACCGATCCGGTGCCCTTCTTCGAGACCACCGTGCCCGCCCCGGTCGCGAGCGCATAGTCATTCACCGTCAGCGCGCCGTTCTTCTCGGCCAGGTTGAACAGGGTCGGCGAGCCGGGATCGGAGAAGAACGCCCCGTCGATCGTCGCGCTGGCGCCCTCGGCCAGCCAGATATGCTCGCGATTGCCGCCAGGGGTGGAAGCGCCCGCATCGAGGCTGACGATGTTGCTCAGCACCGCCCCGTCGCCCCACAGCCGGATGTTCCGGCCATTGCCCGAGACGATCGCGCCATCGACCACGACATTGTCGCTCTTCAGGTCGAGCCCGCCATCGCTGTTGCCAGTGGCGATCACGTCGCGCAGCGTGATGTTGTAGGTGCCGCGCTCGGTCGCGAAGCCGTCGCCGTTGCGATAGTCGTTCACCGTGTCGAGCGCGTTGCGCATCGCGACATGGTCGATCACCACGTCATGCGCGGTGCCGTCGATATGCACGCCGATCGCGAAATTGTCGCCGTCCTGGAACTGGCTGTCGCCGCGCACATCCTCGATCAGCACGTTGCTGCTGTTGTACTGGACGCGGATCGCGCCCTTGGAAAACCCGTCCACCGCCACGTCGCGGATCGTCAGCCCGGTGATGCTGGCGCCGGCATTCGCGCCCGAGGCGATATTGTCGAAGAAGCGCATCACGTTGCGCGCCTCGACATGCTCGATCACCAGGTTGCTGAGGTCGCCGCCCACCCGGAAGCCGGTGCCGACATTCTCGAAGGCGATGTCGCTGAACCGCAGGTTGTTCGCCCCGCCCAGCAGCCGGAACACTTCCTCGCCGTCCGCACCCGCCGGGTCGAAGGGATCGGCCCGCGTCCCGACGATCGTCGCCGCCATCGCATTGCCGGCACTGTCGACGCCTCGGATCGTCACCGGCGCGCTCGCCGAGCCGCCCGCCACGATCGCCAATGCTTCGCTCGGCGCCGTATAGGCGCCTTGGTCGGCCAGCATCAGCACCTGCCCGCCCGGTCCGGCCGCGGCGATCAGCTTCGGCAGGTCCTTCAGCGTCGCGGCGTTGGCAGCACTCGAGCCGTCGCCCGAACCGCTTCCGGTCGGCGAGATATACAGCGTCGGCATGGCAGGGGTCTCCTCATAGGCCCGAGAAGGTCACCCCCATTGAAATCCGGTTGTCGGTAAACCGGCGCCCCGCCGTTACACCCCAGCTTGCCTGGGTCCGCCGCTGCAGGTCGAGCCGCAGCGCCATCCGCTTGCTGACCAGGTACGAACCGCTGGCCCGCCAGGTCCAGCGATCGTCGCTCCGGTCGATATTGTTGAAGTCGCGCTTTTCCAGTTCGCCGCCCACGCCAAGGATGAGATTGCGCAGCAGCTCGTAATCCGCGCGCAGCGTCATGTTGGTCGCGAGATAGCCGGTCGCGCCGTTGACGCCGGTCTCGCGGATGCCGCGGTCGATCGTGCCGGTGATCGTCACCAGCGGCGTCAGGAAATAGGCAAGCTCGCCGCGCACCAGGAAGCCGGAGATGTCCTGGAACTGCGCCGGCTTGTAGTCCTGGCGGATATAGCCGAGCCGCAGCGCGCCGCGCGCCTTGCGCCCCAGCTCGAAGCTCGCACCGCCGGCCAGCTCGAAGCCCGAGGAATCGCGCGCCGGCACCGGCCCGGTCCGCTCGCGATAGTCGCGCTGGTTGACCGATCCGGCCACGAACAGCGCGATGCTCGGGCTCAGCGCATATTCGCCGATCGCCGTGCCGGTATAGGTCGTGTGATCGCGGAAATCCTGGTCGATCGCCGCGCCCGAAGGCGTGACGCTGTCGGCATAATTGCGGTTCTCGACATCGAACACGCCGCGCACCCGCAACCGGTTGAAGACATGGGTGTAGGTCGCCGTCCCCTCGCTCAGCGTGAAGCGGATCGGCCGCGTCGCCTGGGTCGGGGAATCGGGCGAGACGCGCTCCTGGCTGTAGCGCCCGTTGCGCAGCGCCAGGTTGAACGTGTCCGACTTGCTGATCGTGTAGAGCGCGCTCGCGTTCACCGCATATTGCGTAGCATTCTCACTCGCCCGCTTCGCATAGCGCAGCAGGTCGAGCTCGCCGTCCAGGCTCAGCTTGAGCGTCTGCGAGGGCCGCACCAGCGAGACTTTCGGCCGGATACGCAGATAGGCATCGCCGGTCCGATCATCGGGCTGGGCATAGAGATTGTCGTCATAGCCGGCACCGATCGCCACGCGCGGCATCAGCTCGAGCGTGCCGACATGGATCGGCTCGGGTGTGTAATCCGGCCGCCGCCGCTCGAGCACGCCGACATTGCGGTCGCGCCCGAAAGGATTCTCGCTCGCCACCGAGCCGAGCCCGTCGGTCGCGTCCGATTGCTGGGCGAGCGCCGGCGTCGCCAGCGCACAGCCGCCGAGCAGCAGGGTCCAGGCCGCGCGCTTCACCGGCGCCCCAGCGTGACGAGCACCGGCCGGTGGTCCGATCCGGTCGCCGGCAGCCTCTCGGCCGAAACCAGCCCCCAGTCGGGCCCGGCATAGAGCTGGTCGATCGGCAGCATGGGAAGGGCGCGCGGCCAGCTCGGCAGCGCGCGGGTCATGCGGGTGAGCGGCGCGAAGCCTTGGTCTTGCGCATGCATCGCAGCGGCCCAGGGGGTGAGGTTCATGTCGCCTGCAACGATGAGCCCCTCGCGATCGATCCGTGCCAGCGCCTGCGCCATGTCGCGTATCCGCACCGCCTGGTCGCGCATGGTCGGATGCGGATAGTGGAGCGTCATCACGGTGAAGGGGCGCTGGTCGGGCCCGATGATCCGCGCCCAGGTCAGGGGCGGCCCGAATTTCCGCCCGGCTTCGTCCCGCAGCAGATAGCCGCTGTCGTCGATCGGCCAGCGCGAGAGGATCGCCATGCCGCAGCCCTTTGGACAATCGGTGCCATAAGGCAGTTTCTGGCGCAGTGCTGCCAGCATCGGCCGGAAATTGCCGTCCAGTTCCTGCAGCATCACCACATCGGGCCGGGCGTCGAGGATCGTCTGCGCGGTCTCGGCGGGATCGCTGTTCTTCACCCAGACATTGTGGCTGAGCACCCGCACCTGCTGCATGCCAGATCGCGCGCGCGGCACGTCGCGGGTCAACTCGGGCACCACGCGCAATGCTACCGGCGCCAGCCCGAGCAGTGCCGCCGCGACCGCCCACAGTCCCAGCCGCCGGCCCAGCGCGAGTCCGGTCAGGATCATCAGCCCGAACAGGGGCATGAAGGAAGCGACAGCGTCGAGCGTCGGCACGAAGGCGCCTGCGTAGGACACCCACGCCGCGAGGCTGCCCCCCGCGATCAGCAGGGCGCCCAGGATGCGGACCAGCCTCACGCGCGGGCAAGCAGCCGGTTACGCAGGGCATGGCCGGATTGCCGGAGCGGTGCCGGGATCAGCTTGGCGGCGAGCAGCAGCGCGGCGGTGCCGGCGCCTTCGGGCAGATAGACATCGCCCACCCGGATCGCGGTGCGCCCCGGATGCTTCATCGCATAGCGGGCGTAATGCGCGATCTCCTGGTTCACCAGCCGGCGCAGCAATGCCGCCTCGCGCGGCCCCGCTCCATCGATCAGTCCGCGCGCGGTATCGACGAGACAGGGCAGCCCCAGCGTCGTGGTCGACTTGCTCACCTTGTTCTCGGAGTCGCGGTGGAATACCGCGCTCACCCGCGGATCGTAGCGCAGGCTACCCCGCGCCAGCACGCGCAGCCACAAATCCTTGTCGCCGCCGCGCACCGCCTTGCCCTCGGGAAACAACCCTGCGGCGAACAATGCGTCACGCCGGATCGCGATCGCCCCGGTCCACATCGGGCATTCGCGCACGGTCAGCCACGCATCGAGGAACCCCGCCAGGTCGAGCGTCACTGCCTGCGCGAGCGACGGCGCGATCCGCTGCTGCTGGCTGCGATCGGCAAAGACATGGTCGAACCGCGTCGCCACCGCCGACACCGTCGGATCGGCCGCAATCCCCTCGGCAAGCTGGGCGAGATGTTCGGGCGCCCAGAGATCATCGGCGTCTAGGAAGGCGATCCAGTCGCCCTCTGCCGCGCGGATGCCAAGGTTGCGCCCGGCATAGCCGCCCGGCCCCGGGATCGGCAGGTCGAGCAGCCGGATGCGCGGATCGTCGATCGCGGCGACCAGCCCCCGCCCGCCATCGGTCGAGCGGTTGTCGATCACCACGATCTCCTGGGGCGGCAGGCGCTGCGCCAGCACGCTGTCGATCGCGGCGCGGACATGGCCGGCCTTGTTGAAGAGCGGCATCACCACGGAGAAATTCGGGGACGTCATCAGTCGCGTGCTGCCTTTCGCCCCCCGGCGAGATGGAAGAATTCGCCCACCGCCACCCCGGCGAGCTCGATCGTCAGAAGCATCACCGCCAGCCGGCGGCTGAGCGACAGTTCGCGCGAGACCGCCGCGCGCCGCAGCCGGCGGACCGTATCCACCGCGGTCACGCCCAGCACATGCGCCAGCCTGGGGCGCTTCGCCGTGCGATCCCAGCGCCCGCCGCTCAGCCGCTGCCGCTTGCGCACCAGCTCGGCCCGGTTCGCGCGCACCGGATGGCGCACCACCATCTCGGGTACATAGACCAGCGGGTAGCCCGCCGCGCGGATGCGCAGCGCCATCTGCCGGTCGCCGCCGGACTTGAGCGCGGCATCGAACCCGCCCAGCTGCTTCAATACCGCCGTCTCGCTCGCCCAGTTGGCGGTAGCGCAATTGCCGCGTGCCGCATGTGCCTGGGGGAAGCTGAACAGCCGCTCATAGTCGCCGAACACCTCGCGCTCCTGCGCGATCTCGTCGAGCAGCTCGATCTTGCCAGCGAGCACGCCGAAGCCCGGATGGGCCGCCGCCGCGCGCAGCACCTGTTCGAGCCAGTCGGGCGCCGGCGTGCAATCGGCATCGGTAAAGGCGGTGATCGGCGCATCCACGCGCCCGATCCCCAAATTGCGCGCGACATAGGAGCCGGGCCGCGTCTCCGCGATTACCTCCACGCCCGCGAAGCCGCGCGCTATATCGGCGGTCGAATCGCTCGATCCATTGTCGACGACGATGATCTGATACGCGTCACGCGGGATGGTCTGCCTGGATAACGCCTCCAGGCAGCGGCCGATCACCGCTTCTCCGTTCCACACGGGTATGACGACAGCTACTTGAAACATAGATACGCCTGTTCAGTGCAGTCAGGCTTCAGACAGCCCGGCGCAGCGCCCGGGTCAACCGCATGTCGCACCTGCGAAGACGAGCTGCCCCTTTGTCCGGATGACCGGAGCCAAACCCGCCTTCGCGCCTCAAGATTTGCCCGCTACCAAGGATCGCGCCGGACGATTCAATGTTGTTGCACTGCATCATGCAGGTGGGAACATGAGCAGGAGGCGTGTGCTTAATGGGTGAGTCCCTGCCCGAACTGGGGGATGCCGCCGAAGTTCTGGTGGTGTCGCTCGAAACCGCTGAAACGCGTCGTGCGGCATTTGCCGCGCGGGCGACGAACACGTCGCTCGTCTGGCGCTTTTTCGATGCATGCACCGGCCCCGCGCCGGGCATGACCCTCGACGAACCCGCAATCCGCGCCAACAAGGGGCGCGCGATGAGCAAGGGCGAGATCGGCTGCTATGCCAGCCATTTCTCGATCTGGCTCGACATGGTGGTGCGCGGCGTGCCCCAGGCGATCGTGCTGGAAGACGATACCGTCGTCGACTGGGACTATCTGGAGCCGCTCGCCCGCACCGATCTGCGCGCGCAGGGCATCGACTATCTGCGCCTCTATGCAAAGCGCCCCACCTGGCAGCGCGTGGTGCGGCGCGATTTCCTCCAGCATTCGCGCACCATCGTCGAGCTTGTCGGCCCCGCCTATGGCACCCAGGGCTATGCGATCACGCTCGAGGGCGCGCGCCGCCTGGTCGAGCATTGCCGCATCGTCCGCCGCCCGGTCGATGACGAGATGGATCGCAGCTGGGCGCACGGTCTGCCCAACCTCGCGCTCTTTCCCGCGCCGATCCTCGAGGCGGCGGTGGTGTCGGACATCGGCGCCGCGCGCTTCGGCCCCAAGACCGATCCGCTCTATCATTCGCTGCGGCAGAAGATCTGGCGCCATGCCGAGCGCACCCGCATGCGCATGCTGAAAGCGAGGCGCCTGCTTGAACGCTGAGCTTCCCAACCGCTTCGACGACGGGCTGCGCGCCCGCAGCCGCAGCTCGATCGGCTGGACGATCACGCGCTTCCTGTCGGACCAGCTCTTCTCCTTCATCGTCTTCGTCATCCTCGCCCGCCTGCTCACGCGCGCGGACATCGGCGCGTTCGCGGTGATGGCGGTGACGGCCGAGGCGTTCCGGATCATCGCCACCGCCGGGCTCGTCCAGACGATCGCGCGACGCGCCGAGATCACGCCGCATTTCCTCGACACGATCTACCGCTCGCAGCAGGGCTTCTCCTTCCTCTCGGCCGCGCTGATCGTCGCGCTCGCCCAGCCGATCGCCGACCTGATGGGCGCACCGAACATCGCGCTGCCGCTCGCGGTGATGAGCCTGGTCCTGCCGATCTCCTCCTTCGGCGGCACCCATCTTGCGCTGCGCCTGCGCGAGTTCGGCCACAAGACCACGGCCCTGCGCTCGGTGGTCGGCGGGCTGATCGGCGGCACCTGCGCGGTGGTCGCCGCGTTCGCCGGGCTCGGCCTGTGGAGCCTGGTCATCCAGCGCCTCGTCACCGAGATCGCCGGCGCGATCCTCTCGCGCATGTCCTATGACTGGAAGCCAGGCTGGAAGTTCGACACCGCGATCCTGCGCGACAACCTCATGCTCAATGCCAGCCTGATCTACGTCCAGCTCATCTTCCTCGCGACCGTGCGCGTCCAGGAAATGGCGATCGGCGCGGGCATCGGCCTCGCCGCGGTCGGCGTCTATCGCACCGCCTGGCGCACGGTCGAGCTGATCGGCCGCGGCGCGATCCAGCCCTTCACCCAGGTCGCGGTGCAGACCCTCGCCCGCGTCAAGGACGAGCCGGCCGAGCTGCGCCAGGCCTATCGCTGGATGATCGCCCAGGCCTCGGCGATCTCCTTTCCGGCGCTGGTCGGCTTCGGCGCACTCGCCCCAGTCGCCATCCCCACCGTGTTCGGCGCGAAGTGGGACGAGGCCGGGCAGCTCGCCCAGATCTTCGCCTTCATGGCGGTGCCCTTCACGCTCAACTTCTTCGCCTCGCCGTCCTTGAGCGTACTCGGCGCCTCGCGCAGCCTGATGTCGCTGTCGACCACCCAGCTGGTGCTCGGCGTGATCCTGACGCTGGCTGCCCTGCCCTATGGCCTGCTGGCGGTCGCCGTCTCCTATGTCGGGCGCGCCTATCTCACCTTGCCGATGCAGATCCTGCTGCTGCGCCGCGCCTCGGGCATCCGCCCGGTCGACACATGGCGCGCGGTCGGTGCCCCGCTGATCGCCTCGACCGCGATGGGTGTCGCGCTCGCGGTCGCGATGCGGCTGCTCGACACGCATCTCTCGGGCTGGAGCGTGCTGCTCCTGCTCACCGGGCTCGGCGCGCTTTTCTACGGCGCCCTGCTTCTCGCCATCTCGCGGCCGTGGCGCGGCCGCCTCCTGTCCCTGTCCAGACGCCTCAGAAAGGGCCGGATATGACCACCAAGACTGCCGACCAGCTCGTCGGCGAACTCGCCCAGCGTTTTGCCCAGGTGCTCGACAGCGTGCTGCCCGCGGGCCGCATCGCGCTGGTCGATTTCCCCGATCACTCCAATGTCGGCGATTCCGCCATCTGGCTCGGCGAGATGGCCTATCTCAGGAAGCGCGGCCGCCTGCCCGTCTATTATTCGGCGATCACCGATTTCGACGATGCCGCCTGCCGCGCGGCGATCGGCGGCGGCCCGATCCTGATCCACGGCGGCGGCAATATGGGCACGCTCTGGCCGAAGCACGAAGCCTTCCGCCTGCATTTGCTGCGCACGCACCGTGGCCACCCGATCATCCAGATGCCTGAATCGATCCACTATGCCGATCCCGAGGCGGCGCGCGAGATGGCCGAGGCGATCCGCGCGCACGGCAAGTTCACCCTGCTGGTCCGCGACGCCCGCTCGCTTGCCTTTGCCCGCGAGCATTTCGATTGCCCGATCCATCTCTGCCCCGATGCCGCGCTGATGCTCGGCCGCCAGCAGCGCCAGCCCGCTACCTCGCCGGTCTTCGCGCTGCTCCGCACCGATCACGAGCGCGCCGCTGGCACCGACGAGCCGCTTCCCGCCGGCGTGGTCGCCGATGACTGGCTGATCGAGGATCCCGCCCAGAAGCGCCACCTGCGCCTGTCGCTCAAGCTCAACCGGCTGCTCAACCGCGATCCGATGTCGCAGCGCGCCACCCGCCAGCGCCGCCTCGCCGAATGGCGCCTGCAGCGCGGCCTCGCGATGCTGTCCACCGGCGAGATCGTCGTCACCGATCGGCTGCACGCCCATATCCTGTCGCTGCTGCTCGATATCCCGCACGTGCTGCTCGACAACAGCTACGGCAAGGTCGCGGGCTTCGCCGACCAGTGGACCGGCGACTATTCCGGCCTGCTCCGTGCCACCAGCCGGCCCCAGGGCTTCGCCACCGCGCTCGCCTGCCGAACCCCGCAGATCGTCAACGGCTAGGAGCCCCAACGAGAGGAGGCGCACCGTGCAGCAGGACCTGAGCTTCGAGCCGTCCAGCCCCGCGCCGGACAACGCGCTGGCCGCCTTCGCCCTGATCCTCGCCATGCACCGCGTCGCCGTGGACCCGGCCGAGCTGCGCCACGATCTCGGCCACGGTGACCCCGTCACCACGCCCGACCTGCTCCGCCTGGCCAAGCGGATCGACGGCGTCCGCGCCCGCGCGACCAGAGCCGATTTCGAGCGCCTCCGCCGCCTGCCGATGCCGGTGCTGGCCAGCGGTCCGCAGGGCTGGTTCGTGATCGGCCGGGTCGGCGAGGATGCCGCCGCCGTCCAGCGCCCCGGCGAGCCGATCGCCCGCTGGGACCGTACCGCGCTCGACGCCAACTGGTCGGGCGAACTGCTGCTCGTCACCACCCGCGAGTCCGCTCAGGTCGCCGCGCCCGCCTTCGACATGACCTGGTTCATCCCCCAGATCGTCAGATACCGGCGGCTGATCGGCGAAGTGCTGCTGATCACCCTCGCGCTCAACCTGCTCGGCCTCGCCGCCCCGCTCTTCTTCCAGAACGTCGTCGACAAGGTCCTCGCCCACAACAGCCTCGCCACCCTCCAGGTGCTGGCGATCGGGCTGGTGCTGGTCTCGCTCTGGGAAGTCGCGTTCGGCTGGCTGCGCACCCGCCTCTATTCGGAGACCAGCCAAAAACTGGATGTCGAGCTGGGCAGCCGGTTGTTCCGCCACCTGCTCCGCCTCCCCCTAGCCTGGTTCGAGAACCGCCGGGTCGGCGACACCGTCACCCGCGTCCGCGAGCTCGAGACGGTGCGCGAGTTCATGACCAGCGCCTCGCTCACCGTGCTGGTCGATCCGCTGTTCACGATCGTCTTCCTGATCGCGATGTGGCTCTACTCGCCGATCCTGTTCGTCATCGTCGCACTGACGCTGCCCGCCTATGTGATCGTCTCGCTTATCGTCACTGGCCCGCTGCGCCGCCGCCTCGACGAGAAGTTCGCCCGCGGCGCCGCCAACAACGCGCTGCTCGTCGAGAGCGTCTCGGGCATGCAGACGCTCAAGTCCGCCGCGGTCGAGCCGCTCTGGCAGGATCGCTGGGAGCGCCAGCTCGCCGCCTACAGCGCCGCCAACCAGCGCGTCATCAACCTCGGCAATTCGGGCAGCCAGGCGGTCCAGCTGATCTCGAAGCTCAGCCTCGCCGCGATCCTGTTCTTCGGCGCGCAACAGGTGATCGCCGGCGCGCTCACCGTCGGCGGGCTGGTCGCGTTCAACATGTTCGCCCAGCGCGTCTCCGGCCCGGTGATCCGCATGGCGCAGCTCTGGCAGGACTTCCAGCAGGTCCGCCTCTCGATCCAGCGGATGGGCGACATCCTCAACGCCGGCCCGGAGCCCGGCGCCGGCTCGCGCACCGCGCTCCCGGCGCTCCACGGCCACATCCATTTCGAGAATGTCCGCTTCCGCTACGCCGCCGACGGCCCCTGGACGCTCGACGACATCAATCTCGACCTGCCCGCCGGCGCCACGCTCGGCATCGCCGGCGCCTCGGGCTCGGGCAAGTCGACGCTGACCAAATTGCTCCAGCGCCTCTATCTCCCCGCAAGCGGCCGCGTGCTGATCGACGGCGTCGATCTCGCCCAGATCGATCCCGCCTGGCTCCGCCGCCAGATCGGCGTGGTGCTGCAGGAGAATGTCCTGTTCAACCGCTCGATCCGCGACAATATCGCCCTCGCCGACCCCGCCCTGCCGATCGAGCGGGTGATGACCGCCGCGCGGCTGGCCGGCGCGCACGACTTCATCCTCTCCCTCCCGCAGGGATACGACACGATCGTAGAGGAGCGCGGCGTCAACTTCTCCGGCGGCCAGCGCCAGCGCCTCGCCATCGCTCGCGCGCTGATCGCCAACCCGCGCATCCTGATCCTCGACGAAGCCACTTCTGCGCTCGATGCCGAGAGCGAGGAGATCGTCCAGCGCAACCTCAAGGCGATCGCCGCCGGCCGTACCGTCCTCATCATCGCCCACCGCCTCTCCGCGATCCGCCAGTGCGATCGCATCCTGACGCTCGACAAGGGCCGCATCGTCGAGAGCGGCACGCATGACGAACTGCTCCGCCTCGACGGCCGCTACGCCGCGCTCCACCACCGCCAGATCGGCGTGCAGGCGGGAGCCGCCGCATGAACGCGATCACCCATCACTGGACCGCGATCCGCGACGCACTCGACAATGAGCGTGCCCGCGCCCGCACCGCGATGCGCACCGAGGAGACCGATTTCCTCCCCGCCGCGCTCGAAGTGGTCGAGCGCCCGGTCTCGCCTACCGCGCGGATCACCGCCTGGGTGCTGCTCGGCCTGCTCGTGGTCGCGCTGCTGTGGCTGTTCCTCGGTCGCGTCGATGTCGTCGCTTCCGCCCCCGGCCGCCTCGTCCCCGCCGACGACGTCAAGCTGATCCAGCCCGGAGCCGGTGGCGTGGTCCGCGCCATCCTGGTCCGCGACGGCCAGCAGGTCCGTGCCGGCCAGCCTTTGGTCGAGCTCGATCCCACTGTCTCCGATGCCGATGCCGCCCAGGCCGGCAAGGCGCTGGAAGCCGCCGAGCTCGACGCCGCCCGGCTGCGCGCGATCCTCTCCGGGCTCGACGGACAAGGCCTGCGCTTCACCCCGCCCGCCGGCACCACCGCCGAAGTCGCCGCCACCCAGGTCGCGCTCGCCCGCGCCCAGCTCGCCGAGATCCAGGCCGGCACCCAGACCCGCGCCGCCGATACGGAAGCCGCCCGCGCCGCCCGGGCCGAGGCGCAGATCCAGGCCGCCAAGCTCGGCGAGACCCTGCCCCTGCTCGACGAGCAGATCGAGGCGAACGAGAAGTTGCTCGAGAAGGGCTATGTCTCGAAGCTCAAGGTCATCGAGATGCGCCGCCAGCGCCTCGCCGCCGCGCGCGACCGCGACGCCGCGCTAGCCACCGCGCGCAAGGCACAGGCGCAGATCGCAGTGGCCGGCGGCAATTCCAGCCAGTCCGCCGCCGAGGCGCGCGCCCGGATCCTCGCCGATCTCGCCAAGGCGGAGAGCGACGCCCGGCTGCGCAAGGAGGAGCTGACCAAGGCGACGAAGCGCTCCAGCCTCCAGCGCCTGGTCAGTCCGGTCGATGGCACCGTCACCCAGCTTGCCGTCCACACGGTCGGCGGCGTGGTCGAGGCGGCCAAGCCGATCATGGTGATCGTGCCGGCCCGCGGGAAGCTGGTCGCCGAAGTGGCGATCGCCAACAAGGATGTCGGCTTCGTCACCGCCGGCCAGCCGGTCGCGCTCAAGGTCGAGGCCTTCCCCTTCACCCGCTATGGCGCGGTACCCGCCAGGCTCGAGCAGATCAGCTCGGACGCGGTGCAGGACGAGAAACAGGGCTTGATCTACACCGCCCGCATCGCGCTCGACCGCGCGACGATCCAGCGCGACGGCGCCAGCGTGAAGCTCACCCCCGGCATGGCGGTAACCGCCGACATCCGCACCGGCCGCCGCTCGCTGGCATCCTATCTGCTGAGCCCGATCGACGAGATCCGCACCACTGCGGGACGGGAGCGGTAGGGCTTACCCTAGTTCCCAACCTTCACTCGTCATCCCCGCGAAGGCGGGGATCCAGAGTCACAAGGGACGCCGCTCTGCCACCCTGGATCCCCGCCTTCGCGGGGATGACGAAGGGTTAGAACAAGGCTCTTCCCCCCAATCGTGAAAACCCCCGCCCACCGCGGGGAC